>NZ_JAYMHD010000049.1:0-189257 GCF_035656535.1 Streptomyces sp. H51 | reverse complement strand
CCGTCCTGATTGATCGCCGAACCCCGCACCACCGCCAGCACCGGATGCCCCAGCCGCCGCGCGTCCGACAACCGCTCCAGGACCAGGATGCCCACGCCCTCGGCCCAGCCGGTGCCGTCGGCGGCTTCGGCGTAGGCCTTGCAGCGGCCGTCCGCGGCCAGCGCCCGCTGCCGGGAGAACTCCACGAACGACGTCGGCTGCGACATCAGGGCCACACCGCCCGCGAGGGCCAGCGTGCACTCGCCGTTGCGCAGCGACTGTGCCGCCAGGTGCAGCGCGACCAGCGAGGAGGAGCAGGCCGTGTCGACGGTGAGCGCCGGCCCTTCGAGACCGAGGGTGTACGACACCCGGCCCGAGGCCACGCTGCTGGCCGTGCCGATGCCGTGGTAGCCCTCCAACTCGTCCGGGATCCGGGCCACTTGGGATCCGTAGTCGTGATACATGACGCCGGAGAACACGCCGACCGGCGCGCCGCGCAGCTTCGTCGGGTCGATGCCGGACCGCTCCAGGGCCTCCCAGGAGGTCTCCAGCAGCAGCCGCTGCTGCGGGTCCATGGCGGTCGCCTCGCGCGGCGAGATGCCGAAGAACTCGGCGTCGAAGTCGGCGAGGTCGTAGAGGAAGCCGCCCTCGCGGACGTAGGAGGTGCCGGGGCGGGAGCCGTCCGGGTCGTACAGGTCGTCGAGGTTCCAGCCGCGGTCCTCGGGGAAGCCGGAGACCGCGTCGCGGCCCTCGGCGACCAGCTGCCACAGCTCGTCCGGGCTGTTCACGCCGCCCGGCAGCCGGCACGCCATGCCGACGATCGCGATCGGCTCGCCGGAGCCCGTGCTCTCCGGGCGGACCTCCTCGACGGGCGCCTCGACGCCGGTGATCAGGGAGTCCAGCAGCTCGGCCACCGCCTGGGGGGTGGGGTGGTCGAAGGCGAGGGTGGCGGGCAGCGGCAGGCCGGTGGACTCGGTGAGGCGGTTGCGCAGGGTGACGGCCTCCAGCGAGGTGAACCCGAGATCCTTGAACGGCCGTCCGGGACCGACCTTGGACAGGCCGCCGACGTCCCGCACCCGGGCCGTCTCGGTGCGCACGAGGTCCAGCAGGATCCGCACCCGCTCCGGGCCGGTGAGCTGCCCGACCCGCTCCCGCAGGGCCTCGGCGACCGCGCCGTCGGCGGGCGCCGGAGCGGCGGAGACGTCGATGAGGCCGCTGAGCAGCGGCGGCAGCGCCGACGGCCGGGAGGAACCCGGGAGACGGCTCGCGCTCGCGGTGAGCGCCGAGGTGTCCAGGGCCAGCGGCAGGCAGTGCACGGGTCCGGCCATCTGGGCGGCGTCGAACATGGCCAGGCCCTCGGCGCGGCTCAGCTCGCGCACCCCGGCGACCGGTTCGCCGCTCCGGCCCGCCTCGACGGCCGGCTCCCACGGGCCCCAGCTCAGGGACAGGGCCGGCAGCCCGCGGTCGGCGCGGTGCCGGGCGAGCGCGTCCAGGAGCGCGTCGTAGGCCGCGCGGTCGGCCTCGGGGGACACCCCGAGCAGGGCGTCGGCGGACGAACACACCACGAACGCCGCCAGTTCCTCGTGCTCGCGGGAGAGTTCGTGCAGGTGCAGCAGGGCTCCGACGGCGGACTCCAGGGCGTGGTCCGGGCGGTGGGCGAGCGCGGTCCGCCAGCCGTCGGTGTGCACGATCGCGGTCAGCGGCCGCTCCGCCCGGTCCAGTACGGCGGCCAGGGCCTGCCGGTCGGCCGGGTCGCAGGCGGCCGTGGTCACCGTCGCGCCGAGCGCGGTGAGTTCTCCGCGCAGCGCGACCAGGGCCTCGTCCTCGGCGTCGTAGGAGCCGATCAGCAGCAGGTGCCGGGCCCGGTGGCCGGCGACCAGGTGGCGGGCCAGCGCGGCGCCCTCGGCGCTGTCGGCGCCGGTGATGACGACGGTGCCCTCCGGGTCGAGCGGGCGGTGGGCGGGGCCGTCGGTGGTGGCGGACACCCGGGCCAGCCGCGGCAGCAGCAGGACCCCGGTGCGCAGCGCGAACTGCGGCTCACCGGTGGCGAGCGCGGCCGGCAGCGCCGCGAGGGACGCGGGCGCCTCGTCCAGGTCGGCCAGCACCAGGCGTCCCGGGTGCCTGGTCTGCAGGGCGCGCAGCAGACCCCAGACGGGTGCGTGCGCGATGTTGTGGAGGCTCTCGTGCGGGCCCGGGGTGACCGCGCCCCGGGTGGCCACGGCGATGCGGGTGCCGTCCAGGCGCGGGTCGGCGAGCAGGCCGGTCAGGTGCTCGGCGAGTTCGCGGACCGTGCGCCGGGCCCGGGCGGCGAAGTCCGCGGCGGCGGCCGCCTTCGGCACGTCCAGCGCGAGCACCACGGCGTCGGGCACGTCCGTGCCGTCGGCGGCGGTCCGGGCCAGCCGGGCGTCGAGCTGCGCGGCGGCGGACGGGGCGTCCGCGCCGTGCAGCGTCCACGGTTCGGCGGCGGTGCCCTCGGGCAGCGCGGCCGGCACCCAGTCGAGCCGCAGCAGCGACTCGAAGTGGGTGCTGTTGGCGGCGCGCAGCCGCATCGGGCGGTGCAGCAGCTGATGGCGGATGATCTTCCCGGACTGGGTCCGCGGGATGGTCCCGGTCTCGTACAGCTCCTCGGGCACCTTGTAGTAGGCCAGCCGCTCCCGGCAGGCCGCGTACAGCGCCTCGGGGTCCAGTCCCTCGGGCTCCGGCACCAGGAACGCCACCGGCACCTCGCCCAGCACCTCGTGCGGTTTGGCGACCACGGCCGCGTCGGCGACGCCGGGCACGTCCCGCAGCACGTCCTCGATCTCGCCGGGGTGGATGTTCTCGCCGCCGCGGATGATGAGTTCCTTGAGCCGGCCGGTGATCGTGAAGTAGCCGGCCTCGTCGCGGACCGCCAGGTCGCCGGTGCGGTACCAGCCGTCCCGCAGCGCCTCCTCGGTGGCCTCGGGGTCGTTGTGGTAGCCGGCCATCACGTTCGGGCCGCTGACCCACACCTCGCCCTCCTCGCCGGGCGGCACGTCGGAGCCGGTGGGCGGGTCCACCAGCCGGACGTTGACGCCGGGCACCGGCAGACCGCACGAGCCTTCCACGCGGGCGCCGGAGGGCCAGCTCATGGTGATCGAGCCGCAGGTCTCGGTGGAGCCGTAGGCGTCCAGCAGCGGGGCGCCGTAGATCTGTTCGAACGCGGTGTGCAGGGAGGCCGTGGTCACCGAGCCGCCGACCAGGCAGACCCGCAGGCGGGGCGCGGTGAAGCCCTCCCGGGCGGCGGCGCGCACCAGGTGGTGGTACATCGTCGGCACACCGGCCAGGAACGTCGCCTCGTCCTCGCGCACCGCGGCCAGCACGTCGTCGGCGTCGAAGCCGTCGACGAGCCGTACCGACGCGCCGACGGCGGTGGCGGCGACCACGCACACGATGTGCGACAGGCTGTGGAACAGCGGCAGCGGCCACACCATGCGGTCGTCCGGGCCGAGGCCGGGGATCGGCACGTAGCTGGCGGCGACCGACCACAGCGCGTTGCGCTGGGTCGACCGGACGCCCTTGGGGCGGCCCGTGGTGCCGGAGGTGTAGAGGATCCACGCCACCTCGTCCAGGTCCAGGTCGTCCCGGGCGGGCAGCGGCGGCTCGGTGGTGGCGAGCTTCTCGAAGGACACGGTGCCGACGGGGTGTTCGGCTCCGGTCAGCACGATCCGCACCGGGTCGCCGGCCACCGGCAGGGTGCCCAGCACGCGCCGCACCTGGTCCAGGTGGGCGCGGTCGGTGATGACGACGCGGGCGCCGCTGTGGCCGAGCAGATGGGCCAGCTCCGTGTCGGTGGACCGCGGGTTGAGCGGTACGCCGATGGCGGCGGCGCGGACGATCGCCAGGTAACTCTCCACCGACTCGACGCAGTTGCCGAGCAGGATCGCCGCCCGGTCGCCCGGTTGCAGCCGCAGCGCCGCGAGGTGGCCGGCTATGCGGCCGGTCCGCCGGTCCAGTTCGGCGTGGCTGACCGCCCGACGCGCGTCGCGGTAGGCGACCTTGTCCCCGAAGCGGTTCGCGTGCGCCGCGAGCAGCCTGGGCAGCGGTTGGATCAGCTCGGTTCGCAGCATGTCCCTACACCTCTCGGAAAAACACGGCGACAACGAAATGCGCGGTGCCGTCGATTCTGCTGTCCGACGGCGTCGCGGTAACCCCACCCCCACCCCTAACACCGCCCTGATTCCGGGTCCGTGAGATATCACGTCCGCGACCCATGGGGGTGACGACCCGATGCCTTTAGCATGGGGCACAGCCCGTTCCGTACGAACCATTCCGGCGTACCCGAGAGAACTGAGGCAATCCCCATGACCCTGCACTGGAACCATGTGCGCATATCCGCTCCCGATCGTGTCGGGGCGAGAGGAATCTCCCGTCCGGAGCCGCCCGAGGACCTCCATGACCTGGTGCGTGACCTGCGGTCCGCGGATCCGGCCGGTCGCTGGTTCTTCCATTGGGCGGGCGATTCCGTCCCGGTCGGCATCGACCTGTGGGCGGGTGTCTCGACCGAGGTGTCCGAGGAATTCACCAACCGTCTTCAGGAGATCGGCGCAACGCCAGGGGTACCCCCCGAATACCCCCCTGCCCGCGGCGAATTCCACGGCCTTCCGGTAAATACTCCGAGGGCTGTCGACATCGAATTCTCCGACGAGGTCTCGATGGCGTCGAGCGAACTCGCCCTGGCCGCCCTCCGGGAACCGGCCGCCGATCACCGCACCCAGCTCGCCGTCGCCGTCTGGCAGCTGCGGCACGTGGTCGCGCTGCTGGCGGAACCCGCCCGTCGCGGTTTCCTGTTCCGGATCTGGCAGCACCGCACGGCCACGCTGACCCCGGCGCAGCGCACCGAGCTGTGCGCCCGCGGTGCGGAGGCCGCGGGGGTGCTCGCGGACGGGCTGCCGGCCATGGGCCCGGAGACCCGGCACGGCTGGGACGGCTACCTGCGCGCCCTGCGCCGGACGGCCCAGGCCTGGCAGGCCGGTGACGCCCCGGTCAACTACCTGCTCTTCGAGCACTCCCATCTGACGCTGCGCCGGCTGCGGGTGCCGCCCACCGTGGAGGCGCTGGCGGCCCGCACCCTGCGCGCGGCCCTCACGCCGTCCGGCGCCGACCGGCTGCCGCTCGCGGTGCCCAGGGGCGTGCTGCAGACGGTGTAGTGGGACACGACGGGCGGCACACGACAGACAGCACACGACAGGCAGCGGACGAGGAGAGGACGAGGAGAAGACGATGAGTGAACCCGCCCATCACCGGGTGGATGTGGCGCTGGGCGACCGCGCCTACCCGGTGCACATCGGCCCCGGCGTGCGCGCCCTGCTTCCACGGCTGGTCGCGGCGACCGGCGCCCGGCGTGCCGTCGTCGTCTCGGCGCGCCCGGAGGGGGCGCTGCCGCCGCTCGGCGTCGAGACGCTGTGGCTCGCCGCCCGGGACGGGGAGGAGAACAAACACCTCGGGGCGGTGGCCGGACTGTGCGAGCGCTTCGCCCGGTTCGGCCTCACCCGCTCCGACGTGGTGGTCTCCTGCGGCGGCGGCACCACGACCGACACGGTGGGTCTCGCCGCCGCCCTCTACCACCGCGGCACCCCCGTCATCCACCTGCCGACCTCGCTGCTCGCCCAGGTCGACGCGAGCATCGGCGGCAAGACGGGGGTGAACCTGCCGGAGGGGAAGAACCTCGTGGGCGCCTACTGGCAACCGCGCGCGGTGCTGTGCGACACGGACTTCCTCGCCACCCTGCCGGCGCGCGAACGCGTCAACGGCTACGGCGAGCTGGCCCGCTGCCACTTCATCGGCGCACCGGGCCTGGCCGCCCTGCCGCTGGAGCAGCAGATCGCGCGCAGCGTCGCCCTGAAGGCGTCCGTGGTCTCCCGTGACGAACGCGACCAGGGCCTGCGCCACATCCTCAACTACGGCCACACGCTGGGCCATGCGCTGGAACGGGCGACGGACTACGCGCTGCGGCACGGCGAGGCGGTCGCCATCGGCACCGTCTTCGCCGGCCGGCTGGCTGGCGCCCTGGGCCGCATCCCGGCGGCCCGGGTCGTCGAACACCATGACGTGGTGTCGTCGTACGGCCTTCCGACCCGGCTGCCCGCCGCCGTGGACCACGACGCCCTGGTCGGGTACATGCGCCGGGACAAGAAGGCCGAGGGGCACGATCTGACCTTCGTGCTGGACGGTCCCGACGGCCCGGAACTGGTCACCGGCGTCCCCGAGGCGCTGGTACGGGCGGAGCTCGCCGCGATGCCCCGCTCGACCGCGCCGACCGCGCCCGTCACTGCGCCGGAACCGGCTCCGGCTCCGGCGCGCTGACACACCGCACACCGCGAGGCCCGGACGCCCTGCCGGCGTCCGGGCCTCGCACTGTGTGCGTTCCCCGCCGCCGACCCCGGAACCCGCTGGGCGAGGGGTGGTGCCGCGCCGCCGAAAACGCGACCACCACCTGACCCGGGGCCGGTCAGGTGGTGGTCGCGGACAAGGACTCCGCCGGGCGGGAGCCCGAGGCGTTGTGTGCGGTGCCGTGCGGTGTCCGGCCCCGGTCCGTCACCGGACCGGGGCCGGGTCCGGCGCTCCCGGAAGCCGACCCGGCGCCGGACACCTCGACGCCGGACCCCGGGCGACGCCCTCACCACACCGGCCGGCATCCTCACCGCACCGGCCGGCGGCCGCCCAGGCGTCCCTCCGCCGGGTCGGCCGTTCGGATCGTCCCGGTGTGGCGGGCCCGGCAGGTGCGTGCGTCTGCCGCGCGGTCAGCGCACCGGCCGGCGACCGCCCGGGCGTCCGTCCGCCGGGTCGGCCCCGCCCGGCGGGACGGCGCCGTCGGTCCCCGGCGCTCCACGCCGGCCGGGCCGGCCGGCCGGGCCGGTGCCGGGGAGACCCCGTCGCGCCGGTCGGCTCCTCCGCCTCGCGGCCGCACGCACCGGACGACGCTCGGGTCGGCTGCGAGGCACCGCGCCTCACAGCCGACCTGATCCGAACGACAGTGCCTAGCCGGCCGGGGCCGGGGTGGCGACGAGGTCCAGCAGCTCCGCGGGCGACCGCAGCACCACGTCCGGCCGCGCGCCCAGCAGCGGTTCGGGATCGACGCCGGCCCACAGCGCGGCCGCCGCGCACACCCCCGCCCCGTGGGCGCTGTCCAGGTCGGTGACGGCGTCTCCCACCATCACCGTCTGCCCGGCGGGCGCCCCGAGCACCGACACCGCGAGGCGGACCATGTCCGGGGCCGGCTTGGGCCGCAGCACCTCGTCCGACCCGATCACCACCTCGAACATGCCCAGCAGCCCCAGCCGGGCGAGCAGTTCCCGTGCCCGCTCCCCCGCCTTGCCGGTGGCCACGGCCATCGGCACCCCGCGCCGGTGCAGCGACTCCAGCAGTTCCCGGATCCCCTCGAACACCTGCACCCGGGAGGCGAGCCGGCGGCTCTCCCGCACGAAGGGCGCCTCCATCCGCAGCGGCAGCCCCATGATCCGCATGATGTCCGGGAAGTACCGGCCCAGATGGCGGTTGTACTCGTCGAACGGCGCCTCCCCGCCGCCCACGACCTCGGCGTAGGCGACGCTGAAGGCCTCCCGCATCACCGCGAAGCTGTCGACGAGCACCCCGTCGAGGTCGAACACGACGGCCCTGAGGCCACCCTCGGGGCGGGGAGCGGCCTCATGGGCCCCGTACTCCGCCTTCCCCCCGTAACTGCCTTGCCTGTCAAGCATGACGCAGCCTCTCCGAGTTCAGTAGCGTCGAGCGGGGCACCATCCGGGCGGCTCTTGTGGAGCGCGCCCCGATGCGTGCCCGGCGGGCCGAGCGGTAGATGCGCTCGATCACCGCGATGGTGCGGCGGACCTCTTCCACGGTCCGTCCACGGGACGCCGGGTCCGCGAGCAGCCGCGGCAGTTCGTCGAGCTGCCGCAGGTACTCGGCGCCGATCTCCTCCTCCGGAAGCGGGATCTCGGTGCGTTCCCCGTCCCGGACCCGGACCAGCCGGGATCCCTTTCGGCGGTTCGGACTGAATCCGAACGTGCAGTCCAGCGTGGCGCTGCCGGCGCTGCCGTCGACCCGGATCCGGGTGGTGTCGTAGGGCTCGTGCGAGGCCCAGCTCGCCCGGATCGCCACCGACACCCCGGTCTCGGTCACCAGGAAGCCGCGCGCGGTGTCCTCCACGTCGCCCTCGGTGTCCGGTTCCCGCGGCGCGTCCTCGCGCCAGGCGGCCTCCGAGGACTGGTCGTTGACGAAGTCGTCGGACACCGTGCCGACCGCCTGGTCGAAACCGACCGGACCGAGGATCGGCCCGACGGTGTCGAGCAGATGCCAGCCGAGGTCCACCAGTGCCCCGCCGCCGGCGAACTGCCGCTGGGTGAACCAGCCGCCCGCGCTGGGCACCCCCCGCGCGCGTACCCAGGACAACTCGATGTGCCGCAGTTCGCCCAGGTCCCGCTCGATGACCTCGCGCAGCGCGAGCACATCGGCCCGGTAGCGGGCCGCGCTGCCCGCGAGCAGCATCGCGTCGCCCTCGCGTTCGGCGGCGGCGAGCTGGTCCGCCTCCGCCGAGTTGAGGCAGACGGGCTTCTCCAGGAACACCGGGATGCCCATGCGCAGGATGCGGCAGGCGACGGCCGAGTGCAGATGGTTCGGCACCGCCACGATCGCCAGGTCGACCTCGTCGGGGCGCAGTTCCGACACGTCGGACAGCAGCCGGGTCCCGGCGCGGTCGTGCGGGATGTCGGCGCGGGCCGCCTGGTTGGGTTCCACCAGGAACGACACACCGAAGGAGGGGTGCTGGCGCAGTCGCGGAAGCCAGATGGACTTCGCCGCCCACCCCAGACCCACCACGCTCGTGCGGACCGGGGCGTCGCCCGGTCCTCGTGCGCTCACCCGTGTGTTCATGCGCGCGCGACCTCTTCGGCCACGACCTCGGCCACGGCGTGCATCTGCTCCTCGGTGCCCAGCAGGGTCCGGTGGTGCAGCCAGATGCAGTCGGCGTTGATGGCCTCGGTCACCGGGCAGCGCTCGGCGAGCTCCTCGACGGTGGCGGCGGGCGGCGCGTACTCCCAGAAGCCCTCCGAGCGGTAGATGGCGCGGAACGCGACGAACGCGGGCACGCCCCGCTCGACGAGCCGGTCCACCAGGGCGTTGCGGTCCTCCTCGGCGATGCCGGGGATGCGGAACATCTGCATGTAGTGCGGGTGGGCGGTGACCCGCTCGTCGCGGCCCTGCGGGACCACGCCCGGGATGCGCGCGAGGAGGCCGGCGAGCAGCGGGGAGCGCTGCTCACGGGTGGCGATCTGCTCGTCGAGCCGGCCGAGCTGGGCCCGCAGCACCGCCGCGGAGAACTCGTTCATCCGGAAGTTGGAGCCCGAGGTCTGGTGGTGGTACTTGCGGTCGGTGCGCGGCCGGCCGCAGCTGTGCCGCAGGAAGGCCTCCTGATAGGACGCCTCGTCGGGGAAGGTGACCAGGCCGCCCTCGCCGGCCGTCATCAGCTTGCCGTTCTGGAAGCTGAACGCGGCCACCGATCCCAGTTCGCCCGCCTTGCGGCCGAGCCACTCGGCCCCGTGGGCGTGCGCGGCGTCCTGGATCAGCGGCACCCCGGTGTCGGCGGACAGCTTCCCGAGGGCGTCCATGTCCGCGAAGTGACCCGCCATGTGCACCGGCATGATGGCGCTGGTGCGCGAGGTCACCGCGGCGGCCACCGCCTGCGGGTCGAGGCAGTACGTCTCCGGGTCGACGTCCACCGGTACGGCGACCGCGCCGAGGCGCTGCGCGGCCTGCGACGACGAGATGAACGTGAAGGCGGGGACGATGACTTCACTGCCCTCGCGCACGCCGAGCACCTGCAGGGCGAGTTCCAGGGCGTGCGTGCCGTTGGTCACCGCCAGCGCGTAGGGCGCCCCGTGACGGTCCGCGAACTCCCTCTCGAACGAGTCGACTTCGCTGCCTCCCATGCGCCACCACTGTCCCTGCTCCAGTGCCCGGAGCAGACCGGTGCGCTCCTCCTCGCCGTACTGCGGCCACACGGGGAGGTCCGCGATAAACTTCGCCTGATCATTCATGACGGTCCATTCCTGTTTCCGGTGAACGCGGAGATCTCCGCGGAAGGGCCAACCGCCCCCGGAAAGCCGGGAATCGGCGGCGGGGAATATCACGCTACCGCGCGGACGGCAGCCTCTCCCATCCCCTACCGGGTCCCCGAAAACCCCCCTGAAATCGCCGCACCGACCCCCCTGATGCGTAATCCGACACCCCGATACCGGCTACAAACGGGTGTGCGCATCTAAGAATGGAGTGCGTCCGGGTAGACCACGAAGAGCCGTTATTCCAACCGCAGTTGTGAGGTGAGTCATGAGCGCGATACTCCTGCTGAACGGGCCCAACCTCGGCATCCTCGGGCAGCGCGAGCCCGAGGTGTACGGCACCGACACCCTGGCCGACGTCGAGCGGGCCGTGCGCGAGGAGGTCGCCGGGAGGGGCTGGGATGTCATCTCCGTCCAGAGCGACTCGGAGGGCGACCTGGTGCGCGCCGTGCACGCCCACTACGGCACGGTCGGCGCCCTGGTGAACCCGGGCGCCCTCATGGTCGCCGGCTGGAGCCTGCGCGACGCCCTGGCGAACTATCCGCGTCCCTGGGTCGAGGTCCATCTGTCGAACGTCTGGGCCCGTGAGCAGTGGCGCCACGAATCGGTGATCGCACCGCTCGCCTCGGGTGTGGTGGTCGGCCTCGGCTCGCTCGGCTACCGGCTCGGCGCCCGCGCCCTGCTGACCATCGCGGGCGGAGCACGGGCTGCCGCACCGTCGCTGGCCGCCACCGCGTAGCCCCGCGCCCGCGGTCCGCGGCCCCCGCCCGTCCGCGGGTCCGACCGCCCGCCCGTCCGCGAGCCCGCAAGTCCGCCCGCCCGCAGTCCGCCCACAGGAGCCCCGCATGAGCACCAGCGTCACGTGTTCCCAGCAGTGGATACGCCGCTACCACCCCAAGCCGGAGCGCCGTATGACCCTGGTCGCCCTGCCCCACGCCGGCGGGTCGGCCAGCTACTTCCATCCGCTGTCGGCGGCGCTCGGCGACGACGTCGAGGTCCTCGCCGTGCAGTATCCCGGCCGGCAGGACCGGCGGCACGAAGCCCTGGTCGGCTCCGTGCACGAACTGGCCGACCAGGTCGCCCTGGCCCTGATGCCGTGGGCCGGGCCCATCGCCCTGTTCGGACACAGCATGGGCGCCACCGTCGCCTACGAAGTCGCCCGCCGCCTGCAGGAGGGCGGTTCGCCCGCCGCTGCCCTGATCGTCTCCGCGCGCCGCGCCCCGTCGGTGGTCCGGGCCGACGGCTTCCACGAACTCGACGACGAGACCCTGCTGAAGGAAGTCCTGCTGCTCGGCGGCAGCGATGCCGCGCTCGCCCTCGACGAGGAACTGCTGCGGCTCACCATGCCTGTGCTGCGCAACGACTTCCGGGCGGTCGCCACGTACCGCTGCACCCAGGCCGAACCGCTGACGACTCCCATCACGGCGCTGGTCGGATCGGCCGACCCCCGGGTCACCGTCGGGGAGGTCGAGGAATGGCGGCGCCACACCGGCACCGGATTTTCGCTGCATGTTTTCGACGGCGGCCACTTCTATCTCGCGGAGCACGCCGAAGCCGTCACCGGACTGCTGCGCTCGACGCTGGAACCGCATATGTCGGAAGCGAATTGAACGACGGACCGCACTTCCTTTCCGAAGGGGCCGAGAGGCCGGGGAGACACACCGTGAGCCATCTGGGAATCGACATAGGCGGTACGAAAGTGGCGCTGCGGCTGGAACGCAGCGGCGCCGCCGTGGGCGCGCCCCCGCAGGAGACCCGGTTCACCTGGCCGTCCGAGGGGGGTGCGGCGGCCGACCTGGAGGCGCTGGCGTCCGCCCTGGCCGCGCTGCGCCGTCCGCCCGGCGATCCGGTGACCGCGGTGGGCGTGGCGCTGCCCGCGGCCGTGGACGCCGAGGGGCGGGTGCGCGGCTGGCCCAACCGGCCTGCCTGGCAGGGACTGGACGTTCGGCGCCGGCTGTCGGCCCTGCTGCCCGGCGCGCAGGTGCGGATCGCCGACGACGGTGACCTCGCCGCGCTCGCCGAGGCGCGGGTGGCGGGCTGCCGCGACCTGGTGCACTTCGGCGTGGGTACGGGGATCGGCGGTGGCATGGTCCTGGACGGGGTGATGCGGCCGGGAACCGCGCGCGGTTCGTGCGAGGTGGGTCATGTCGTCGTCGACCGCAGCGGGGGTGCCCGGTGCGACTGCGGCCGGCACGGCTGCGTGCAGGCCCTCGCCTCGGGGCGGGCGACGTTGCGGCGGGCCGCGCGGGCGCTCGGCCGGCCGGTCGACTTCAACGAGCTGCGGCAGGCCTGGACCGGTCGCGAGAAATGGGCGGTGGAGACGGTGACGGCGGGTGCGTCCGCGCTCGCGGCGGCCGCGGTGTCCCTGGCCGAACTGGTCCACCCCGAGGTCATCACCGTCGGCGGCGGCTTCGCGGCCGGCCTGCCCGGCTACGTCGCCGAGGTGGCGGACCACGTCGGCGCCCTGCGACGCCCCGCGGGCCCGTCCCCCGAGGTCCGCGCCGCCGCGCTGGGCGCGCTCTCCTCCCTGGACGGCGCGGTCCTCCTCGCCCGCGGGACCGGCACCGGCGCCGTGACACCCGGAGCCGCCTGAAGCCCCCGGCCGCACGCCGACCTCACGCCCTCGCCGTCGCCCTACAGAGCCACGGGCCTGGGTTCACACCCTCGCCCTCCGAAGCCACGAGCCGGGGCTCACACCCTCGCCCTCCGGAACGACGAGCCGGTCGCGCGCCCCTCGCCCTCCGCGGCCACGGGCCGGTCGCAACCGCTGGTCCGGGGCCACCGGTGAGGACTACGGATGCCTGCGGCTGTGCTGGATCGTGCGGGTGCGGCGGGCGTAGCCGACGCGGTGCTCGCAGCGGCCCACGCCTGCCGGGCGCCGGACCGTGTGCTGCCAGTACGGCCTGGTCTCGGGGGTCAGCGCCGGGTCCTGGTTGAGGATGGCCAGTTCCAGGGACCGCAGTTCGTGCCCCGGGTCGAGTCCGAAGTTGTCCAGCAGCGCGGTCCGGGTGCGCTGGTAGGCGGCGAGCGCGTCGTGCTGCCGGCCGGAGCGGTAGAGGGCCACCATCAGCAGCCCGCACAGCCGCTCGCCGGTGGGCTCCGCGGCCGCCATCTCCTCCAGCGTGCCGAGGATCTCGTGGTGCTGCCCGCGCCTGAGCAGTTCCTGCGTGTAGTCCTCGAAGACGCTCATCCGCAGCCCGGTGACCGCTTTGAGCTCCGGCCAGACGATGCCGGCCTCGACGAGGTCGGCGAGGGCCGGCCCGCGCCACAGCGCGAGCGCCGAGCGCAGCGTTTCGATTCCCGAATCCCGGTGACCCGCGGCGAGTTCGGCGCGGCCGAGCTCCACCTGGCGGCGGAAGTGCCACAGGTCCAGGTGCCCGTCGGCGACGCTGAGGCGGTAGCCGGGGGCGACGGTCGTCAGCCGTACGGACCCGTCGGGCCGCGCGTGCCGCTCGATGATCCTGCGCAGCCCGGACACGGCGTTCTGCACCATCTTCCGGGACGTCGCGGGATTGTCGTACCCCCACAGCGCGTGAATCAGTTTGCTCGTCGGTACGACCTCGTTGGCGTGCAGGAGAAGAAAACCGGTGATGGCCCGCTGATTGAATCCACCGAATTCCACGGAGCTTCCGTCGGCAACCGCTTCTAAAGGCCCGAGCAAGTTGAATCGCATGGCAGTGCCACCCCCCGGTCGACGCGGCAGCCGGAGCTGCGCCCAGAAGTACCTCTACAGTAAAAAACCATCCGACCCGTTTGTCAAGGCCGATGTACATCCTGTGACGATGACAGGGTTCGAGAGAAATAGCAGCTCAGAGCCGTTTTTATGCGATCTTTGACAACCGGTCGGCCCTCGCGTCCCGCTCGCTCGGGCACGCGGAACGTGCGTTCCGCTCCCCCACGGGCGCCCACCAGGACGGTGGGCGGGCAGTTGCCGGCCGGTGTGCGCGGAGAAACCGGGGCCCCCTGAGGGGTTGCTAGCTTCGGCGCGTCGGACACTCGAAACCACGTTCGTACGGAGGGAACCAGTGGACCTGGTCGAACGCGTCGAGAAGGAAGCAGAACTCACCCGAATACTCAGCGAATTCAGCGCCGGAAAGGGCGCCGTGGTACTGCTCGAAGGCCCCGGCGGCAGTGGAAAGACCGAACTCCTGCACACCATCGCCGGCCGGGCCCGCCAGGGCGGGAGCCTCGTGCTGCACGCCGGCTGCTCCAGGGCCGAGAGCGCGCTGCCGTTCGGAGTGCTGGGACAGCTCTTCTCCTCCATGCCGACGGCGGACGGCCCGGTCGCCCGGCTGCAGGCCCTGCACCGGCGGCTGAACGCCGAGGCCACCGCCGAGGACCCCGCACACGACACCGCCGCCATCGGCCCCGGGCTCGCCCGGCTGCTCGACGAGGTGACCGCGACACTGCTCGAACTCGCGCGGGCCGCACCGGTGTTCATCGCCATCGACTCCATTCGGCACGCCGACCCGCAGTCGCTCGGGTGCCTCCTGTACCTCGTGCGCCGGACCGCCTCCGCACGCGTCATGGCCGTCCTCACCGACGACACCACAGCCCATCGCGGCCTGTTCCGCGCCGAGTTGCTCGACCAGCCGCACACCCACCGCCTCGCGCTGGAGCCGCTGACCGAGGACCAGGTGGCCGCGCTGCTCGCCCGTCGTCTGGAACCGGCCGAAGCCGAACGGCTCGCCGGCGAGTTCCACACCGTCAGCGGAGGCAACCTGCGGCTGCTGCGCGCGCTCGTCGACGACCACCTGGCCTGCGGCGGCGTCCGCAAGGACGGCTACGGCAGCGCGGTCCTGCGCCAGCTCGGCCGCCTGGAGGAACCCGTCGTGGCCGTCGCCCGCGCGCTCGCGGTGCTCGGCAGCGCCGAGGCACCCGACCGGCTCGCCCGGCTCGCCGGCGTCGACGACGGCACGGCCGTCGCCGCGCTGCAGACCCTCGCCTCCGTCGGTCTGGTCACCGGCTCCGGCCTGAGTCACGACATCGCCCGGGAGGCCGTACTCGACGACCTGGCACCCGAGGAGCGCACCGGCCTCCGGCTCACGGCCGCCGCACTGCTGCACGAACAGGGCTGCCCGCCGCGTGACATCGCCCCGCTGCTCATCGAGGCGGACCGGCCGGGCGGCGCCTGGAGCGTGCACGTGCTGCTGGAGGCGGCCGAGCAGGAACTGCTCGCCGGCCGGTCGCAGCAGGCCGCCGCCGCACTGGAGGCCGCGCTGCGCGCCCCCGTCGGCTCCAACGCCGAGCGCGCCTCGATCGAGTCGCGTCTGGTCCAGGTGCGACGGCTGTTCGACCCGGCGACCGCCGAACGTCATCTGACGGCCCTGACCGCCGCCGCCCGCGCCGACGAGCTGACCCCGGCCCGCACCCTGGACCTGGTACGCCAGCTGCTGTGGCAGGGCCGGGCGGCCGAGGCCGGCGAGCTGCTGGACCGGCTGCGCACGGCCCGCCCGGAAGCGCACAGCGAGGCCGCCGCCCTGCTGGACGACACCGAGAAGTGGCTGGCCTGGACGCACCCCACCGTGGCCCGCCGCACCCACCGCCCGGCCGGCCGGGGCCGCCCCGCCGCACTGCTCGCCGACGCCCTGGTCAACGGCCGCGCCCACGAGGTCGTCGGCCAGGCCCACCAGGTGCTCAAGGACCGCGGCCCCACCTATGACCTGAGCTGGCCGGAGGAACCCGCGCTGCTCGCGCTGGGCGTGCTGCTGTGCACCGACTCCCCGGACGCCGCGGCCTGGTGCGACCGGCTGCTGCGCGAGGGCCACACCCCGTACTCGCCGACCTGGATGGCCATGCTGTCGTCCATGCGGGCCGAGGCCGCGCTGCGGCTGGGCGATCTCACCGGTGCCGTGGAACACGCCCAGCAGGCCCTCAACCACATCCATCCGGGCGCCTGGGGCGTCGCCGTGGGCGCGCCCCTGGGCAGCCTGGTGCTCGCCACGACCCGCATGGGCCACTACGACGAGGCAGGCGCCTATCTGACCCATGCCGTCCCCAAGCACCTCTTCGACACCCGCTACGGTCTGCACTACCTGCACGCACGCGGCCAGTACCACCTGCTCACCGGCCATCCGCACGCGGCGCTCGCCGACTTCCTCGCCTGCGGGGACCGGATGCGCGCCTGGGGGATCGACGTCCCCGGCATCGTGCCGTGGCGCACCAGCGCGGCCGAGGCCTGGCTCGACCTCGGCAACCGTGAGCAGGCCGCGCGCCTGGCCTACGACCAGCTCGGCCGGCCCGGCACCAACGGCGCCCGCCCCCGGGCGGCGGCCCTGCGGGCGCTGGCGGTCGGCGGCCCCGTGGCGCGCCGGCCGCAGATGCTGTCGGAGGCGCTGGACCTCTACGAGCGGTGCGGCGACCGCTACGAGCAGATCCGGATCCTCGGCGATCTCGCCACCGCCTATCACGAACTCGGCGACAACCGCCGCGCCCGTACGCACGTGCGGCGCGCCCGTCACCTGGTCGGGCTGTGCGATGCCGCCTCGCTCTCCGAAGCCCTGCTGTCCTTCCCCGACGACAGCGAGGAGCAGACCTCCCCGGCCGGCCCCGGCGACGGCGCGCTGCTCACCGGCTCCGAGCGGCGGGTCGCCGCGCTCGCCGTCGGCGGTTACACCAACCGGGAGATCGCGGCCAAGCTGTTCATCACCCCGAGCACGGTGGAGCAGCACCTCACCCGGGTCTACCGGAAGCTGGGCGTGCGCTGCCGCAAGGACCTGCCGGTCGAGCTGGCCACCAGCGTCACCGAGGCGTTCGTCGGCCAGGAAGCGTGAGAGGGCGGGGCGGACCGGGTCGGTCCGCCCCGCCCTCGGGCCCAGGCCCGGGCTCAGGTCGTCAGGCGAGGCGCAGCCGTGCAAGGTGCTGCCGGTACCAGGCCAGGCTCGCCGCCAGACCGGCCCCGAACCCCGGTCCGGGCGTCAGGCCGGTACGCTCCCACACCCGTGCGCTGTCGTAGTAGTAGTCGTCGGTCAGCAGCCCGTACTGATGCGGTGTCAGGTCCGGCAGCAGGCGCGACGACAGCTCCCGGTGCGCCGAGCGCGGCAGGTCGGTGCTGGGCAGCGGCACGCCGAGCCCGCGGCACAGCCGGGTCGCCGCGCTGCGCACCGTGACCGGGCGCGGATGGTTGACGTGGTAGGCGGCGCCCCGGTCGGCGTCGGTCCACCCGCTGCGGGCGAACGCCCCCACCACCCCGGCCAGTTCGTGCACGCCGATGAGAGAGCTGCGGGCCCTGCCGCCCTCGGACCACACCGGAACCTTGCGCAGCAGCCGGAGGAACAGGGGGACGTACCACCGGTCGCCGGGGCCGTAGACCAGGTTGGGGCGCAGGACGATCCCGCCGTGGGCCCGTACCGTCTCCTCGGCGAGCAGGCGCGAGGCGCTCGCGGGGGACGCCGGGGCCGGCGTCAGCCTGCCCTCCCGCACCCCCCGGTGCGGTCCGTGGCCGTACACCGAGGCGGTGGAGACGTACAGGACGCGGGCCACGCGGGCGGATCTCACCAGGGCGCGGGTTCCCCCCACGTTCACCGCTTCGGCGAGGTCCTTGTCCCGGCCGACATAGCTGGCCAGGTGGAGCACCGTGCCCACCCCCTCGCCGCAGCCGCGCAGGCTCTCCGGAACCATGAGGTCGCCGGGAATCCTCCGCGCACCCGCCGACGTCATCCACTCCGGCAGCGGCCGGCGCGACAGCACGCGCAGGTCCGCCACCGGCGGCCCGGAGACCGAGGGCCGCAGCAGCTCCCGGACCACGGCGCTGCCGATGAACCCGGTGCCGCCCACGACCAGGACGGCCTGCCCGCCGGAGGACTCAGCCGACAAGGATCCGCACCTCGCAGCCGGCGACCGTGGCACCGCCCTGGTTGAAGCTGACCGAGACGGTGCGCACGCCCTCCTCGCGGGCCGGCTGCGGGGTCGCCGTCACCAGGCAGGTGCTGTCGAACTCCACGTACTTTCGGTAGGTGGAGTCGCAGGCGACGATGAGCCCGTCGGGCCGTCCGAGCACCGCGAGCGAGGCCTGCCGGGCCGCCTCCATCAGCACCATGCCGGGCACGTGGTCGACGGGGTGGTCGAAGAGCACCGGGTGGTCGCGGTCGTAGCGCAGGGTCCACACGCGCTCCATGTTGGTGACGCCGAGGACCACGTCGAACGCCGAGGTACGGCCGACCTGTTCCGGGGCGACGGGCTCCGAGGTGGGCAGTCCGGGCACGTTGTGCGCCCGCTCCCCGCGCAGCCGCAGGTAGGCCGTCTCGGCGACGCACTGCGCGGCTATCGCGCCGGAACCGACGCGTATCCCGTCGCGGAGGCAGTCCACGTCGAGGTCCATCGCGGCGATGTTGCGCCCACGCCGCCTGACGTTGCGGCAGCGGACGTCGAGCAGGACGTCCGCGGGGCGCTCGGCGAGCAGGGCGCCGTCCGACTCCATGCCGTAGGAGAGGCTGCTGGAGAGGAACCGGTGCCCGAAGGGCACCTCGTAGGCGAGGTGGGAGATGGCGAGCAGAGCCTGGCGAATCGATTCGCCCAGCAGCATCGGGTCGTGCCAGCGGCCGGCGACCCGGCCGTAGTAGGAGTGGCTGCGGGGCCACTGCACACCCACGAGGTAGTGATCGTCGCTCGCCTGGCGAATCCCGGTCACCAGGACCTCGGAGACCGCCGCGCGGTGCACGACGGCGCGGGGGACGGACTGGAGGAAGAGCTCGGAGTCGTCTAACGACGAGGTTTCGCGCTGTTCGAGAAAAGAGGGAACGCTCATCAGTGCCTCCTGAGGGATGTCTGAGCAGGACAAACGCCAAGATCGACGTACTGGGGGCGGGTGAAGCGTCGCGAGAAACAGTACCAGTTAGTTGGTTTTTTGTGAGGGGGACGGGCAAACTGATGGCGAGAGCGGGTCGCGACCTGCCCGAAGGAGGACGACGCGACGACAGCTCCGGTCACTGAGCGAAGGGGTTGGACGCATGGCCAGGCAGGAACGCGCGGAGGTAACCCGGGCCGCCATCCTGGAGGGCGCGGCACGCGTCTTCGACGCTGAGGGGTTCCACGGCACCACCCTCGGCGACATCGTCAAGGAGTCAGGGGTGACGAAAGGCGCCCTCTACTTCCACTTCTCCTCGAAGGAGGAGCTGGCACAGCACCTGATCGACGAGCAGTTCTCCGCACTGGCCCCCATGGAGAACCTCGACAACCCCGGTCTGCAGTCGGCCATCGACATCCTCCACCACATGGCGCGGCTGCTGGTGGAGAACGTCCGGGTGCGGGCCGGGATCCGGCTCGTGACCGACCAGAGCTCCAAGACCAGCATCGTCAGCGAGCCGTACACGAAGTGGATAGAGATCTTCCGCAAGTGTCTGGCCGAGGCCCAGCAGCGCGGGGACGTCAAGGCCGACGTCGACTGCGAGCGGGTGGCCGCGATGATCGTCGGCTCCTGGACCGGAATCCAGCTCAGCTCCCAAGTGCTGTGCGGCCGGAAGGACTTGTCCGAGCGGACGACCTTGATGTGGGAGGTGCTGCTGCCCGGCATCGTGCCGCCGCGCAGGCTGGCCCGCTTCCACCCGGAAGGCAGCGCCCAGGTCGCGGAACGTCCCCTGGGCGTCGCGGGATAGGGTCCGGCGTCCGGCTCCCCCTCACCTGGCCGGGCAGGGCTCCGGCACGCCGGTGCGGAAGCCGCCGGCCGCGGGGAGGGGGACGAACGCCCCCAGCAGGACGTTCCACAGATCCGTGATCTGCTGCGCCGCCTCCCGGTCCGGCACGCGGCGTGCGGCGAGCGACTCGACCGAGAACAGCGTGACCATGGCGAGCACCCGGCCGGCCCGGCCGGGCAGGTCGCCGCGCAGTTCCCGGCGTTCGGCCGCGCGCGCGAGCTGCCGCTCCACGCCCGCCAGCCACAGCGCGTAGTGGTCGAACTCCTCCCCCAGGCGGGTGCGTTCGCGGTGGAAGCGCAGGGCGGCGCGCAGCGTGGGCTCGTCGTGCAGCAGGCGGCTGAGCCCGTGCGTGAGGTCGATGAGTTGCTGCACGGCGGAGCCGCCCGGGTCGGGCTCGATGTCGAGCAGGTCCTCCAGCAGTCCGTACGAGTGCTCGGTGACGGCGTCGGCGACCTCCTGCTTCGAACCGAAGTGGAAGTAGAGCGCCCCCTTCGACACCCCCGCCTCCCGGCTGATGTCGTCGAGAGTGGTGCCGTTGTAGCCGTTCTTCTCGAACCGGTCCGCCGCCGCCGAGACGATGCGCTGAAGGGTGCGCCGGGCGCGCTCCTGTTTGACCATCCCACGTCTCCATTGCCTGTGCCTGCCTGGTGGTCCTCCCCCGAGCATTGTAAAACCGGGCGATTGGTATTTGTTATCCGGTCGCCCGGCTTTTTTCGTACTCAGGGGCGTCCGGTCAGGCCGCGCCCAGACGTCCGTGGACCCAGTCGGTGATCTCCCGCATCGGCGTGCCGGGTGTGAAGACGGCCGCGACGCCCAGGCCGAGCAGTTCGGGGATGTCCGCCTCGGGGATGATCCCGCCGCCGAACACCGTGATGTCCGCCGCGCCCTCCTCGCGCAGCAGCCGCAGGACCTCGGCGAAGAGCGTCATGTGCGCGCCCGACAGCACGGACAGCCCGATGCCGTCGGCGTCCTCCTGGAGGGCGGTGTCCACGATCTGACGGGGCGTCTGGTGCAGTCCGGTGTAGACGACTTCGACCCCGGTGTCACGCAGCGCCCGGGCGACGACCTTGGCGCCCCGGTCATGACCGTCGAGACCGGGCTTGGCGACGACGAGACGGATACGGCTCACGTTCTTCCCCCTCCTCACAGGGCGTCGGCCGGCACGTACACGCCCCACACCTCGCGCAGGGCGTCGCACACCTCGCCGACGGTGGCGCGGGCGCACAGGGCTTCCTTCATCGGGTACAGCACGTTGTCGTCACCCGCGGCGGCCTTCTTGAGCTGCGCCAGGGCGGCGTCGACCTGGGACTGCTCGCGCCAGGCACGCAACTTGCAGAGCCGTTCCGCCTGCTGGCGTTCGATGGCGGGGTCGACCCGCAGCGGCTCGTACGGCTCCTCCTCGTCCAGCTGGAACCGGTTGACCCCGACGACCACCCGCTCGCCGCTGTCCGTCTCCTGGGCGATGCGGTAGGCGTTCCGCTCGATCTCCTCCTTCTGGAAACCCCGCTCGATCGCCGCGACCGCGCCCCCGGCCTCCGCCACCTTCGCCATCAGCTCCCGCGCCCCGGCCTCCACCGCGTCCGTCATGCTCTCGATCACGTAGGAGCCGGCGAACGGGTCCACCGTCGCGGTCACGTCCGACTCGTACGCCAGCACCTGCTGCGTGCGCAGCGCCAGCCGGGCGCTCTTGTCCGTCGGCAGCGCGATCGCCTCGTCGAAGGAGTTGGTGTGCAGCGACTGGGTGCCGCCGAGCACCGCGGCGAGCGCCTGGACGCTCACCCGCACCAGGTTCACCTCCGGCTGCTGGGCGGTGAGCTGCACCCCGGCCGTCTGCGTGTGGAAGCGCAGCATCAGCGACTTGGGGTTCTTCGCCCCGAACTCCTCCTTCATCACCCGCGCCCAGATCCGGCGCGCCGCCCGGAACTTGGCGACCTCCTCCAGCAGCGTCGTACGGGCCACGAAGAAGAAGGACAGGCGGGGGGCGAAGTCGTCGACGTCCATGCCGGCGGCGACCGCGGTGCGGACGTACTCGATGCCGTCGGCGAGGGTGAACGCGATCTCCTGCACGGGCGAGGCGCCCGCCTCGGCCATGTGGTAGCCGGAGATCGAGATGGTGTTCCACTTCGGGATCTCGGCCTTGCAGTACTTGAAGATGTCCGCCATCAGCCGCAGGGAGGGCTTCGGGGGGAAGATGTACGTGCCCCGCGCGATGTACTCCTTCAGCACGTCGTTCTGGATCGTGCCGGTGAGCCGGTCGGCGCTCACGCCCTGCTCCTCCGCCACGAGCTGGTACAGGAGCAGCAGCACCGCCGCCGGCGCGTTGATCGTCATCGACGTCGAGACCTTGTCCAGCGGGATCCCGCCGAACAGCACCCGCATGTCGTCGATCGAGTCGATGGCCACGCCGACCTTGCCGACCTCGCCGTGCGCGATCGGCGCGTCCGAGTCGTGTCCCATCTGGGTGGGCAGGTCGAACGCGACCGACAGGCCGGTCGTCCCGTTCGCGATCAGCTGCCGGTAGCGGGCGTTGGACTCCACCGCCGTGCCGAAACCCGCGTACTGGCGCATCGTCCACGGACGGCCCGTGTACATCGACGGGTAGACGCCGCGGGTGAACGGGTACGCCCCCGGCGCCCCCAGCTGTGCCGCCGGATCCCAGCCGCGCAACGCGTCGGGCCCGTAGACCGGTTCGATGGGCAACCCGGACTCGGAATCACGTGCCATGGGTTCTTTCCGCCCTTCTGTGTCGGTGTCCACGCCTCGCGCGGGTTCGCCACTGCTGCCGGACGCTTCGGATGCTAGGGAGCGCCGGACGCCGGACCATCCCCTATCGCCCCCTTGACTACGGCTCGCGAACGCGACCGGCACGCCGCCGGTCCCCCACGATGGGGGGCCGAGGCACCGCGGATACAGGGAGGTCGATGTCAGTGGCAGTCGTCATCGTGGGCGCGGGAGCGGCCGGCGTGCACACCGCGGTCGCGCTGCGGGAACGTGGCTACACCGGCTCCGTGACCCTGGTCGGGGGCGAGCCGCACCGCCCGTACGACAGGCCGCCGCTGTCCAAGGCGGTGCTGCGCGGCCTGGGCCGGCCCGGCGACGCGGTCTTCGACATCGACTTCGAGGACCTCGGCATCGGCCTCGAACCGGGGCGCACGGCACGGGCCGTGGTGCCGGGCGAACGGCGCCTGGTCACCTCCCGGGGCGACCTGGCGTACGAGACGCTCGTGATCGCGACCGGAGCCGACCCGGTACGGCTGCCGGGCGCGCCGGCGCACGTGCTGCGCACCCTCGACGACGCCGAGCGGCTGCGCGCCGTGCTGGACGCGCGGGGCGAGCTGGTGATCATCGGGGCCGGGTGGATCGGCGCCGAACTCACCACGGCCGCGCGGGAGGCGGGATGCCGGGTCACGGTGGTCGAGGCGGCCGGGGCCCCGCTCGGCGGAGCCCTGCCCGCCGAGGTGGCCGCGCCGATGGCGGCCTGGTACGCGGAGGCCGGCGCCGAACTGCGCACCGGGACCCGGGTGGCCGAGGTCGAGACGGACGGGGTGCGCCTGGCGGACGGCACCCGGCTGCGGGCGGACGCGGTCGTGGTCGGGGTCGGCGCGCGGCCCGCGACGGACTGGCTCGCCGGTTCCGGGATCGCCCTCGGCGCCCGCGGCGAGGTGGCGGCCGACGCGCATCTGCGGGCCTCCGTGCCGGACGTGTACGCGGTCGGGGACTGCGCGTCCTTCCCGTCGGCGCGCTACGGGCAGCGGCTGCTGGTGCACCACTGGGACAACGCCATGCTGGGGGCCAGGGCGGTCGCGGCGCACATCGCCCAGGGGGCCGGGGCGCCGGTGTACGACCCGGTCCCGTACTTCTGGTCCGAGCAGTTCGGCCGGGTCGTGCAGTACGCCGGGCACGCGGCCCCCGGGGACACGGTGGTGCGGCGCGGGGCGGCGGACGGCCGGGGTGGACGCGGTCCGGGAACCGGCGGGGCGGGGCGCGGGGACGGCTGGAGCGTGTGCTGGATGCGCGGGGACCGCCTGACGGCCGTACTCGCCGTGGACCGGCCCCGCGACCTGGCGCACGGCCGCCGCCTGATCACCTCCGGCGCCGCGGTCGAACCCCGGCGGGTCGCGGACCCGGACGTGCCGTTGAAGGCGGCGCTCCGCGAGCACGCCGCGAGCACCGCCGGAACCTGACCGGCCCCGGCGCCCACCGCCGCCGCGGACACCCGAGGCGAGGGGGCACGGACGGCACGCGCCGACCCCCTCGGCCCAGAACCCGCACGGAACACCGCCGTGCCACGCCGACCCGGCGGCCGGGCCGCGAACCGGCGGGGCACGCACGGAACACCGCCATGCCGCGCCGACCCGGCATGGCGTGCCGCCGGCGGGGCACGCACGGGACACCGCCGTACCGCGCCGACCCGGCATGGCGTGCCGCGCACCCGGACGCGCCACCGAAGCCGGCCCACCACAAGCCCGACCGCAAGGTGACCGCCCCCAGCTCACACCTCCCCCACGCCCGCCGCCCCGGCCGCACGAACACACGGGGCGAGCGGGCATGGACGGCACACACCGAGCCCCTCGGCCCAGAACCCGCACGGAACACCGCCATGCCACACCGACCCAGCGGCCGGGCGCGAACCGGACGCGAGCCACGCCGGACGGCGAAGCACGCCGGGCAGCACACCGGCGCCGGACGCGGGCTACGCCGGTCGGCGGAGCGCACCGGGCAGCGCACCGGCGCGGACGCGCGAGGCGAGGAGGCGCGGGCACGCGCCGGTCGGCGGTGCGCGCCGGTGGGAAGGCCGGTGCGCGGGCCTGCGGGCGGGGTCAGGCCTGGGTCAGGCCCGCGACCAGTTCGTCGGCCGCCCGGTAGGGGTCGAGGTCGCCCGCGGTGATCCGCTCCGCGAGCGCGCTCAGCCGGCGGTCGCCGTGCAGATCGCCGATACGCTCCCGCAAAGCCGTCACCGCGATCGTCTCGACCTCGCGGGCCGCGCGGGCGCGCCGGCGCTCGGCCAGCACGCCCCGCTCCTCCATCCACGCCCGGTGCTTCTCCAGCGCCTCGACGACCTCGTCGACGCCCTCGGCGCGGGCGGCGACCGTCTTGACGATGGGCGGACGCCAGTCACCGGGGCCGCGGGACTCGCCGAGGCCCAGCATGTGGTTCAGCTCGCGGGCGGTGGCGTCCGCGCCGTCCCGGTCGGCCTTGTTGACGACGTACACGTCGCCGATCTCCAGGATGCCGGCCTTGGCCGCCTGGATGCCGTCGCCCATGCCGGGGGCCAGCAGGACGACGGAGGTGTCGGCCTGGGAGGCGATCTCGACCTCCGACTGGCCGACGCCGACCGTCTCCACGAGGATCACGTCGCAGCCCGCCGCGTCCAGCACGCGGATGGCCTGCGGCGCGGCCCAGGCCAGGCCGCCCAGATGGCCGCGGGTGGCCATCGAGCGGATGTAGACGCCGGGGTCGGAGGCATGCTCCGACATGCGCACCCGGTCGCCGAGCAGCGCGCCGCCGGAGAACGGCGAGGACGGGTCGACGGCCAGGACGCCGACCCGCTTGCCCTGCTTGCGGTACGCCGTCACCAGCGCCGACGTGGAGGTCGACTTGCCGACACCGGGCGAGCCGGTGAGACCGACGACGTAGGCGTTGCCGGTCAGCGGGGCCAGGGCCGCCATGACCTCCCTGAGCTGCGGGGACGCCCCCTCCACCAGGGAGATCAGCCGGGCCACGGCCCGGGGCCGGCCTTCCCTGGCCTGGGCGACCAGCGAGGAGACGTCCTGCATCACAGCTCCGTTCACTTCAGAGTCGTACCGTCGTCGTACTGGGACAGGTTCAGGCCTTGGGCACCCGGACGATCAGGGCGTCGCCCTGACCGCCGCCGCCGCACAGCGCGGCCGCGCCGACGCCGCCGCCCCGGCGCTTGAGCTCCAGGGCCAGGTGCAGCACGAGCCGGGCGCCGGACATGCCGATCGGGTGACCGAGGGCGATGGCGCCGCCGTTGACGTTCACCTTTTCCGTGGACACGCCGAGGTCCTTCATTGACTGGACCGCGACCGCCGCGAAGGCCTCGTTGATCTCGATCAGGTCGAGGTCCTCGACGCTCAGGCCCTCCTTCTTCAGGGCGTGCAGGATGGCGTTGGACGGCTGCGACTGCAAAGAGTTGTCCGGGCCCGCCACGTTGCCGTGGGCGCCGATCTCCGCGATCCACTCCAGGCCGAGCTCCTGGGCCTTGGCCTTGCTCATCACGACCACGGCGGCCGCGCCGTCCGAGATCTGCGAGGAGGTGCCGGCCGTGATGGTGCCGTCCTTGGTGAACGCCGGGCGCAGCTTGCCCAGCGACTCGACCGTGGTGTCGCCGCGGATGCCCTCGTCCTGGCTGAAGACGACCGGCTCGCCCTTGCGCTGCGGGATCTCGACCGGGGTGATCTCGGCCTCGAAGACGCCGTTCTTCTGGGCGGCGGCGGCGCGCTGGTGGGACAGGGCGGCGATCTCGTCCTGCTCGGGGCGCTTGATGCCGAGGCGCGTGTTGTGCTTCTCCGTGGACTCGCCCATGGCGATGCCCTCGAAGGAGTCGGTCAGGCCGTCGTGGGCCATGGCGTCCAGCACCTGGACGGCGCCGTACTTGTAGCCCTCACGGGACTTGGGCAGCAGGTGCGGGGCGTTGGTCATGGACTCCTGGCCGCCCGCGACCACGATGTCGAACTCGCCGGCGCGGATCAGCTGGTCGGCCAGCGCGATGGCGTCGAGGCCGGACAGGCACACCTTGTTGATGGTGAGCGCCGGGACGCTCATCGGGATGCCGGCCTTGACCGCGGCCTGACGCGCCGGGATCTGCCCCGCGCCGGCCTGCAGCACCTGGCCCATGATCACGTACTGCACCTGGTCGCCACCGATCCCCGCACGGTCGAGGGCGGCCTTGATCGCGAAGCCGCCGAGGTCGGCTCCGGAGAAGGACTTCAGCGAGCCCAGCAACCGGCCCATGGGCGTCCGGGCGCCCGCGACGATCACTGAGGTGTTCGTTCCAGAAGACATGAGCTGTGATTCCCCTTACCGGCTGCACTGCCGAGGAGTGAACGAGGGTTTACTTCGAATGTACTGAGGTGCGGTCCGTCACGTCATCGGGCCGTCGGTGTGATCGCGCGCACGTTGCGTAACCACCCCGGTCGCGCTGCACTGAAAACATGCTGACGCGAATCGACCACATCGGGATCGCCTGCCACGACCTCGACGCCACCGTCGAGTTCTACAGGGCCACCTACGGCTTCGAGGTCTTCCACTCCGAGGTCAACGAGGAGCAGGGCGTCCGCGAGGCCATGCTCAAGATCAACGAAACCTCCGACGGCGGAGCGTCCTACCTCCAGCTGCTGGAACCGATCAGGGAGGACTCCACCGTCGCGAAGTGGCTCGCCAAGAACGGCGAGGGGGTGCACCACATCGCCTTCGGCACCGCGGACGTCGACGCGGACGCCGCGGACATCAAGGACAAGGGCGTGCGCGTCCTGTACGAAGAGCCCCGGCGCGGCTCCATGGGGTCACGGATCACCTTCCTGCACCCCAAGGATTGCCACGGCGTACTCACAGAACTGGTCACTTCGGCGCCTGTTGAGTCACCTGAGCACTGACCCTCGTACATATGGGCCGGTAGGGTTGGGGGCGGCCGTCGCTCCGCGAGGGCGGCCGCATGCCGGGGTCCGGGTTTCGGGGGGCGAGCGTCGGGGCAACAGCCCCTGCTCCGCCGTCGATCTGACACCATTCCCCGGGGGCCCCGTCCGGCGGATGGACGGAGCTCGTTTGGAGAAACCTGCGACCAGGGGACGGATGGGACCGCGCAGTGCGGGGCTACGAGAGCCAGGAGCGAGAGCCGGCGGCTGACGTCGACCACCTCACTCGGTTCGAAGCCGAGATGAAACGGCTGAAGACCGAGCGGGAAAAGGCGATCCAGCACGCCGAGGACCTCGGCTACCAGGTCGAGGTGCTGCGCGCCAAGCTGCACGAGGCGCGGCGCACCATCATGTCCCGGCCCGCCTTCGACGGCGGCGACCTCGGGTACCAGGCCGAACAGTTGCTGCGCAACGCGCAGGTGCAGGCCGACCAGCTGCGCATGGAGGCCGAGCGGGAGCTGAGCCAGGCCCGGGCGCAGACCCAGCGGATCCTGCAGGAGCACGCCGAGCAGGCCGCCCGGCTGCAGGCGGAGCTGCACCAGGAGGCCGTCACCCGGCGCCAGCAGCTCGACCAGGAGCTGGCCGAGCGCCGCCAGACCGTCGAGTCGCACGTCAACGAGAACGTGGCCTGGGCGGAGCAGTTGCGCGCCCGCACCGAGTCGCAGGCGCGCCGCCTGCTCGACGAGTCGCGTGCCGAGGCCGAGCAGGCCATGGCGGCGGCCCGCGCCGAGGCCGAGCGGCTGACCAGCGAGGCCCGGCAGCGGCTGCAGAGCGACGCCGAGACGGCCCGCGCGGAGGCCGAGCAGATCCTGCGCCGGGCGCGCGCGGACGCCGAGCGGCTGCTGAACGCCGCCTCCACCCAGGCCCAGGAGGCCACCGACCACGCCGAGCAGCTGCGCAGCTCCACGCTCTCGGAGTCGGACGCCGCCCGCCGCCAGTCCCAGGAGCTGAGCCGGGCCGCCGAGCAGCGCATGGCCCAGGCCGAGGAGGCGCTGCGCAAGGCGCAGGCCGAGGCCGAGAGGACGGTCGCCGAGGCGAAGGAGGCCGCCGCCAAGGCCCTGACGAGTGCCGAGGCGGCGAACGAGACCCGCACCCGCACCGCGAAGGAGCAGGTCGCCCGGCTGGTCCAGGAGGCCACCAAGGAGGCCGAGTCCACCAGGGCGGAGGCCGAGCAGATCGTCGCCGACGCGCGCGCGGCGGCGGAGAAACTCCTCGCCGAGGCCGCGGAGAAGGCCCGGACGCTCACCGCCGAGGAGAGCGCGACCGCGCTGTCCAAGGCCGCCAAGACCGCCGAGGACGTCCTCAACAAGGCGCAGGCGGAAGCCCGTAACACCACCAAGGCCGCCGCCGAGGAGGCCGAGCGGATCCGCCGGGAGGCGGAGGCCGAGGCGGACCGGCTGCGCGCCGAGGCGCACGACATCGCCGAGCAGCTCAAGGGCGCGGCGAAGGACGACACCAAGGAGTACCGCGCCAAGACGGTCGAGCTGCAGGAGGAGGCCCGCCGGCTGCGTGGCGAGGCCGAGCAGCTGCGCGCCGACGCGGTCGCCGAGGGCGAGAAGATCCGCGCGGAGGCCCGCAAGGAGGCCGTCCAGCAGATCGAGGAGGCGGCCAAGACCGCCGAGGAGCTGCTGGCCAAGGCCAAGGCGGACGCGGACGAGCTGCGGCAGACCGCGACGGCCGACAGCGAGAAGGTCCGCACCGAGGCCATCGAGCGGGCCACCGCCCTCCGCCGGCAGGCCGAGGAGACCCTGCAGCGCACCCGTCAGGAGGCCGAACGGCACCGCGAGGAGGTCGTCGAGCAGGCGGACGGCATCCGGGCCGACGCCGAGCGGGCCGCCCGCGAGCTGCGCGAGGAGACCGAGCGGACCGTCCAGGCACGGCGCGCGGAGGCCGCCGAGGAGGTGGCGCGGCTGCACGCGGAGGCCGAGGAACGCCTCGCCGCCGCCGAGCAGTCGCTGACCGACGCCCGCGAGGAGGCCACCCGTATCCGGCGGGAGGCCGCCGAGGAGGCCGAACGGCTGCGCACCGAGGCCGCCGAGCGGATCCGCACGCTGCGGCAGCAGGCCGAGACGGAGGCCGAGCGGCTGCGCACCGAGGCCGCGTCCGACGCGTCCGCGTTCCGGGCCGAGGGCGAGGCCGTCGCCGTACGGCTGCGTTCGGAGGCCGCGGCGGAGGCCGAGCGGCTGAAGTCGGAGGCGCAGGACAGCGCCGACCGGGTCCGGGCGGAGGCGCTGGCCGCCGCCGAGCGGCTCGGTGCGGAGGCGTCCGAGACGCTGGCCGCCGCCCAGGAAGAGGCCGCCCGGCGCCGCCGCGAGGCCGAGGAACTCCTCGGCGCCGCCCGCCGGGAGGCGGACCAGGAGCGCGAGCGGGCCCGCGAGCAGAGCGAGGAACTGCTGGCGTCGGCGCGCAAGCGCGTCGAGGACGCGCAGGCGGAGGCGGTGCGCCTGGTCGAGGAGGCCGACCGGCGCGCCACCGAGATGGTGTCGGCGGCCGAGCTCCACGCCCAGCAGGTACGCGACTCCGTGGCGGGGCTGCACGAGCAGGCCCAGGAGGAGATCACCGGGCTGCGCAGCGCCGCCGAGCACGCGGCGGACCGCACCCGGCGCGAGGCGGAGGAGGAGGCGGACCGGGTCCGCGGCGACGCCTACGCCGAGCGGGAGCGGGCCACCGAGGACGCCAACCGCGTCCGGCGCCGGGCCAGCGAGGAGGCCGAGGCCGCCAAGGCACTGGCCGAGCGCACCGTGTCGGACGCGATCGCGGAGGCGGAACGGCTGCGGTCGGACGCGTCCGAGCACGCCCAGCGGGCGCGCACGGAGGCTTCGGACAAGATCGCCGAGGCCGACCAGGCCGCCGCCCGCACCCGGGCGGACGCCCGCGAGGACGCCAACCGCATCCGTTCGGACGCGGCGACGCAGGCCGACACCCTCATCACCGAGGCCCGCAACGAGGCCGAGCGGCTCACCACCGAGACGATCGCGGAGACCGACCGGCTGCGATCGGAGACGATCGCGGAGACCGACCGGCTGCGATCGGAGACGATCGCGGAGACCGACCGGCTGCGATCGGAGACGTCCGCCGAGGCGGAGCGGGTACGGGCCGAGGCGGTCGCGAAGGCGGACGAGCTGATCGCGGACGCCGCCGGCGACGCGGAGCGGCTGCGTGCCGAGGCCGCGGAGACGGTCGGGGCGGCGCAGGCGCACGCCGAGCGGATCCGCGAGGACTCCCGGCGGGTCAAGGCTCAGGCGCTGGCGGAGGCCGAACGGGTCACCGCGGCCGCGCGCGACGAGGCCGAGCGGACGCTGGACGAGGCCCGCAAGGAGGCCAACAAGCGGCGCTCGGAGGCGGCCGAGCAGGTCGACACGCTCATCTCGGAGACCGCTGCCGAGGCCGACAAGCTGCTCACCGAGGCGCAGACGCAGGCGCACAAGACCACCGCGGACGCCGAGGCGCAGGCCGACACCATGGTGGGCGCGGCCCGCAAGGAGGCCGGCCGGCTGGTGTCGGAGGCGACGGTCGAGGGCAACTCGCTGGTCGAGAGGGCCCGCGCGGACGCGGACGAACTGCTCGTCGGCGCCCGCCGGGACGCCACGGCGATCAGGGAGCGGGCGGAGGAGCTGCGCGACCGCCTCACCGGCGAGATCGAGGAACTGCACGAGCGGGCCCGGCGCGAGGTCGCCGAGACGATGAAGTCGACCGGCGACCGTTGCGACGCGCTCATCAAGGCCGCCGAGGAGCAGCTGGCCAAGGCGCAGGCGAAGGCCAAGGAGCTGGTCTCGGAGGCCAACTCCGAGGCGGGCAAGGTCCGTATCGCCGCGGTCAAGAAGGCCGAGGGGCTGCTGAAGGAGGCCGAGCAGAAGAAGGCCACCCTCATCAGGGAGGCCGAGGCGCTCAAGGCCGAGGCGATCCGGGAGGCCCGGCGCACGGTCGAGGAGGGCAAGCGCGAGCTGGAGGTCCTGGTGCGCCGTCGCGAGGACATCAACGCCGAGATCTCGCGGGTCCAGGACGTCCTGGAGGCCCTGGAGTCCTTCGAGGCCCCGTCGGCCGGCAAGGACACCGGGGTCAAGGCGGGCGCCGTCGTGGGCGCCCCCCGTTCGGGCGGCAAGGGGTCGGACGGCTGAGGCGTTCCGGGCGGCCGGGTGTCGGGCGATCGGGTGCGACGGTGGGAGACGTCGGGTGGCGAGGGAAGCCGGTCCATTGCGGTATGTTCTGCGGCATTTGGCCAGGTCTCTCGCAACCGGTCCGGCGGTTAGCCACTCAAAAGGGGTGTCATTTTCCAGATCAAACGCGCATCCGCTCGATGACACGCCGCTACGGCCCCTAGGATTCCCCCTATCACCTCACCGGTCTCATTCGACAGGAACCCCATGAGCGACACTTCCCCCTACGGCTTCGAGCTTGTGCGGCGTGGGTACGACCGCGCTCAGGTGGACGAACGAATCTCCAAGCTCGTCTCCGACCGTGACAGCGCTCTCGCCCGCATCACCGCTCTGGAAAAGCGCATCGAGGAGCTCCACCTCGAGACGCAGAACGCGCAGGCCCAGGTAAGCGACGCCGAGCCGTCGTACGCCGGTCTCGGCGCGCGTGTGGAGAAGATCCTCCGCCTCGCCGAGGAAGAGGCCAAGGATCTGCGCGAGGAAGCCCGGCGGGCGGCCGAGCAGCACCGCGAGCTCGCGGAGTCCGCGGCCCAGCAGGTCCGCAACGACGCGGAGTCCTTCGCAGCGGAGCGCAAGGCCAAGGCCGAGGACGAGGGCGTCCGGATCGTCGAGAAGGCCAAGAGTGACGCCTCGCAGCTGCGCGCCGAGGCCCAGAAGGACGCGCAGTCCAAGCGCGAGGAGGCCGACGCCCTCTTCGAGGAGACCCGCGCCAAGGCCGCGCAGGCCGCCGCCGACTTCGAGACGAACCTCGCCAAGCGCCGCGAGCAGTCCGAGCGCGACCTGGCATCGCGTCAGCAGAAGGCCGAGAAGCGCCTCGCCGAGATCGAGCACCGCGCCGAGCAGCTCCGCCTGGAGGCGGAGAAGCTGCGCACGGACGCCGAGCGCCGCGCCCGCCAGACGGTGGAGACCGCCCAGCGCCAGGCCGAGGACATCGTGGCCGACGCCAACGCCAAGGCCGACCGGATCCGTTCGGAATCCGAGCGCGAGCTGGCCGCCCTCACCAACCGCCGCGACAGCATCAACGCCCAGCTGACGAACGTCCGCGAGATGCTCGCGACGCTCACGGGCGCCGCGGTGGCCGCCGCCGGTGCGCCGGCCACGGACGACGAGCCGATCTCCCGCGGGGTTCCGGCGCAGCAGTCCCGGTAATCCCTGACGGCAACGCAGGCCCGCATCCCCGCCCGGGGGTGCGGGCCTCGTCGCGTACCGGAGGGTCCCGTCGCGCACGGGTCCCGTCGCGCACGGGTCCCGTCGCGCGACGGACCGACGGAACCACACGGATGACAGGCCGACGGAACCACACGGATGACGGGCCGACGGAACCACACGGGTGACAGGCCGGCGGGACCGGACGGGTGACAGGCCGGCGGGACCGTTCGGGTGACGGGCCGGCTCGGAGAGCGCGGCGGCTCGGGTGGCAGGCCCGGAAGGGCCGTCCTAGCGTGGCCGCATGATCGAGCTCGAGGACCTGACGAAGCGGTACGGCGAGACGGTGGCGGTCGACCACCTCACCTTCACCGTCAGACCGGGGCTCGTCACCGGGTTCCTCGGACCCAACGGCGCGGGCAAGTCGACGACCCTGCGGATGATGCTGGGCCTGGACCGGCCCACCGCCGGGGACGTCCGCATCGACGGCAGGCACTACGACCGGCTGAAGGACCCGCTGAAGTACATCGGCGCCCTGCTCGACGCCAAGGCCGTGCACGGCGGGCGCAGCGCCTTCAACCACCTGCTGTGTCTCGCGCAGAGCAACGGCATCCCCCGGCGGCGGGTGGCCGAGGTGCTCGACACCGTCGGCCTCACCGCGGTCGCGCGGAAGAAGGCCAAGGGGTTCTCGCTCGGCATGGGGCAGCGGCTGGGCATCGCGGGCGCGCTGCTCGGCGACCCGCGGATCCTGATGTTCGACGAGCCGGTCAACGGCCTCGACCCGGAGGGCATCCACTGGATCCGCACCCTGATGAAGTCGCTGGCCGCGCAGGGCCGCACGGTGTTCGTCTCCAGTCACCTGATGAGCGAGATGGCGCTGACCGCCGACCACCTCGTCGTCATCGGGCAGGGGCGGCTGCTCGCCGACACCTCCATGGCCGACTTCATCGACCGCAACTCGCGCTCGTACGTCCGGGTCCGCTCCCCGCAGCGCGAGCGGCTGCTCGACGTGCTGCACGAGGCCGGGATCACCGCCGTCGAGGCGGCGGGCGGGGCGCTGGAGATCGACGGCGGCAAGGCCGAGCAGATCGGCGAACTGGCGGCACGGCACGAGATCACGCTGCACGAACTGAGCCCCCGGCAGGCCTCCCTGGAGGAGGCGTTCATGCGGCTGACCGCGGAGTCGGTCGAGTACCACGCGCACACCGGTCCCGAGCCCGCGGCCTGGGGGCGGGGCGACGACTGGAGGAGGAGCGGAGCATGACCGCGACCCAGGTCATCCGGTCCGAGTGGACCAAGATCCGGTCGGTGGCGTCCACGGTGTGGACGCTGTCCCTGGCCGTGGTCGTCACGATCGCCCTCGGCATGCTGATCTCCGCCCTGTCGGACAAGGGCTTCGACTCGATGAGCGAGCGGGACCGGCTCTCCTTCGACCCGACCTACATCAGCTTCGCCGGCATGAGCCTGGGACAGCTCGCGATGATCGTGTTCGGGGTGCTGGTCGTCTCCAACGAGTACAGCACCGGCATGATCCGCACCTCGCTGGCCGCCGTGCCGCAGCGCGGCACCTTCCTGTTCAGCAAGCTGGCCGTGGCCACCGGTCTCGCGCTGGTCGTCTCCATGGTCACCAGCTTCGCCGCCTTCTTCCTCGGACAGGCGGTGCTCGGCTCGCGCCAGGTGTCGATCGGCGACCCGCACGTGCTGCGCGCGGTGGTCGGCGGCGGCCTCTACATGACCCTCATCACGGTGTTCTCGATGGGCGTCGCCGTGATGCTGCGCTCGCCGATGCTGTCACTGGGCATCCTGATGCCGTTCTTCTTCCTGATCTCCAACATCCTGGGGAACGTCGACGCGACGAAGAAGGTCGGCCGCTACCTGCCCGACCAGGCCGGCAGCCGGATCATGCGGGTGGTCACGCCGGTCGCCGACGACACCCCGTACGGCCCCTGGGGCGGCCTCGCCATCATGGTGCTGTGGACGGCCGCCGCACTGGCCGGAGGCTACGCACTGCTCAGGAAACGGGACGCGTGACTTTACCCGCCCTTGGGCGGAACCGTCAGCGGCTCGATATCCTCCTAACTCTTACGGGGGGCACGTGCCCCGCTGTCCTGAACCTTTCGATGGGTGCGGAGCATGATCGAGGCAGTCGGCCTGACCAAGCGCTACGGCGACAAGACCGCTGTGTACAACCTCTCGTTCCAGGTGCGGCCCGGTGCCGTCACCGGCTTCCTGGGGCCCAACGGCTCCGGCAAGTCGACCACGATGCGGATGATCCTGGGCCTGGACAACCCCACGGCGGGACGGGTGACGATCGGCGGCTACCCCTACCGCAAGCTGCCCAACGCCCCCCGCCAGGTGGGCGCGCTGCTCGACGCGAAGGCCGTGCACGGCGGCCGGTCGGCGCGCAGTCACCTGCTGAGCCTGGCCCAGCTGTCCGGCATCCCGGCCCGGCGGGTGGACGAGGTGCTGGGCGTGGTCGGCCTGCAGGACGTGGCCCGGAGACGGTCCAAGGGCTTCTCCCTCGGCATGGGCCAGCGGCTCGGCATCGCCGCCGCCCTGCTCGGCGACCCCCAGGTGCTGCTGTTCGACGAACCGGTCAACGGTCTCGACCCCGAGGGCATCCTCTGGGTGCGCAACCTGATGAAGGCGCTCGCGGCGGAGGGCCGTACGGTCTTCGTCTCCTCCCATCTGATGAGCGAGATGGCGCTGACCGCCGACCACCTCATCGTCATCGGCCGCGGACAGCTGCTCTCCGACATGAGCGTGCAGGACTTCATCGCGGCGAACTCCGCCGGTTTCGCGCGCGTGCGCACCCCCGACACCGAGCCGCAGCTGCGCGAGAAGCTGACGTCCGCGCTCACCGAGGCGGGCGGGCACGTGCTGCCCGAGCAGGACGGCGCGCTGCGCGTGACGGGGCTGCCGCTGCCCCGCATCAGCGACATCGCGCACGACACCGACGTGCGCCTGTGGGAGCTGTCGCCGCATCAGGCCTCGCTGGAGGAGGCGTACATGCGGATGACGCAGGGCGCCGTCGACTACCGCTCGACGACCGATCAGCGGGAGGGGCTGATGCAGCCCCTCCCGCCGGGCGTGCAGCCGCCGGTGCCGGTGCCCGGTCAGGGCCAGCCCGGCTGGTACGCCCCGCCGCCGCCCCAGCAGGGCGGGCAGCCGTTCGCACCGCCGCAGGGCACGCCGGGCCCGTACGGCGCCGGCCAGTCGGCCGCCGGGCCGTACGGTGCTCCGGGAGCGCCGGGAACGCCGTACGCGGGTCCGCCGAACCCGTACGCGCAGCCGGCGCAGCAGGGCCCGCAGGCACCCGCGCAGGCCGCGCAGCCGGCCCCCGCGGCCCAGGCGCCGGAGCCGCCCGCCGCGCCCGCCGGAGCCGCGGCCGACGCCGCGCCCGCCGAGGCGAGCCCCGGGGCAGCCGCTCCCGCGCCCGCCGCCCCGGCTCCCGCTCCCGCCGCCGACCTGACCAAGCCCGAGCCCGAGCCCGAGGACGCCCGATGAGCACGCCCCAGCCCCCGATGCCGCAGGCCACCGCACCGCACTGGCAGGCGGCGCCCGCGCCCGGTTCGCCGTACCCCGGCTACACCTCGCCGATCCCGGTGGTGCGCGCGCATCTCGGGCACGCGGTCGCCTCGGAGTGGACGAAGATCCGGTCGGTGCGCTCGACGATGTGGACGCTGGGCGTGTTCCTGCTGCTCGTCGTCGGCATCGGGCTGCTCACCGCGGGTCTGGTGTCCGCCAACGCCTCGGAGGGCGACCTGGCCGGCGAGAACCCGCTGTCCTTCGGCGTCTTCGGGCTGCTGCTGGGCAGCATGTGCATCATCACGCTCGGCGTGCTCACCACCGCCTCGGAGTACGGCACGGGCATGGTCCGGACGACGATGACCGCGTGCCCGTCGCGGACGCGGGTGCTGGCGGCGAAGTCGATCGTGTTCTTCGCGGTCGCGTTCACCGTGACGCTCGCGTCGGTGCTCCTGGTCGCCCTGGCGGACGTCGCCCTGCTGGACGGTGCCCGGGAACCGACCCAGGCGGAGTGGCTCAAGGCCACCCTCGGCGTCTCGCTCTACATCGCCCTGCTCGGGCTGCTGTCGCTCCTCGTCGGCTCGATCATCCGGCACTCGGCCGGCGCGATCACCATCATGATCGGCCTGGTGCTGGCGCCGCTGGTGATCGCTCTCTTCATGTTCTCGGAGAGCCTGGAGGGCCTGCGCCAGGCCCTGTTCGAGTACTCGATCCCGAACCAGCTCAGCGTCTTCTACTCCAACTCCCTCAGCGACTCCGGCCCGTCCGGCTGGGAGCCGCTGTGGATCGCCGTCGGCGTGACCGCCCTCGCGTACGGCGGCGCGGTGGCGCTGCTGCAGCAGCGGGACGTGTGACACGGCGGAGACACCGCACAGCCCGGGGCCGGCCCGGAACCGGCCCGGGAGGGCCTAGAAGCGGGGCGCGTTGCGGGACCGCTGCACCCGGGTGGTGCGGCGGTCCTTCGCGTTCCAGCACGCCTTGTGCCAGTGCCGCCGGTCGTCGACGCCCGCGTGCTCCGGCCAGGCCACCACGTGCGGGACGCCGGAGGGGATCATCTGGTCGCAGCCGGGGCAGCGGTACGTCTTGCCCTGCGCGCTCGCGCCCGCCACATGACGCACGCTCCAGTCTTCGCCCTGCCAGCTCTCGCTGGACTGCCAGCCGCCGTAGCGGGACCGGTCGTCCTCGGCGCTGGGGCCGGACGAGCCGGTTCCCTTGGGTCGATTGCGACGCGGGGACACAGAACACCTCACCGGGCTGCGGGAAACAGGGCTCGCGTCCAGCGTACGCGGGCCGGACCGGGGTACGCGGAGGGAGCCGCTCCCCGCAAGTCCCCCGACCCGGTCGCCGATTTCTGCAGACAATCCGCAAATCTCCTCGCCAGGCCGTGTCCTCGGCACGTGTCACACGGTTATGCCGGGTGGGGGAGCTCCGCGTCGGAGCCAAGGAAGCAGGAAAAGCACATGCACGTCGGAAGTTTCGTGTTGGCGGCCCAGTTCCCGGGGCAGGGCCATGGGGAGGCGCTGCACCGCGCGGTCCGCTCGGCCGAGGTCGCGGAGGAGGCGGGGCTGGACTCGGTCTGGCTGGCCGAGCACCACTTCGTCCCGTACGGCACCTGCCCGTCCGCGATCACCCTGGCCGCGCTGCTGCTCGGCCGCACCAGCCGCATCCGGGTGGGCACGGCGGTCAGCGTGCTGCCCAGCGCCCACCCGGTGGCGCTCGGCGAGCAGGCGGCGCTGCTGCACCTCGTCTCCGGCGGGCGGTTCTCGCTCGGTGTGGGGCGCGGCGGTCCGTGGGTCGACCTCGAGGTGTTCGGCTCGGGTCTCGCGGCGTACGAGGAGGGGTTCCCGGAATCACTCGATCTGCTGATGCGCTGGCTGCGCGAACCGTCGGTCGCGGCCACCGGGAAGCGCTACCGCTTCCGTGAAGTGCCCGTCGTGCCACGGCCGTCGGAGTCCCTGACGGACACTCCGGGGCCCGAGGTCGTCGTCGCGTGCACCTCGCCGTCGAGCGTGCGGCTGGCCGCCCGGCGCGGGCTGCCGATGCTGCTCGGCATGCACGTCGGGGACGAGGAGAAGGCCGACATGATCGCCCTGTGGCGGCAACAGGCGTGCGCCGCCGGGCATCCGGCGGAGGCGGTCCACCGCGCCGGGCACGTCTCGGCCGGCGTCTGCCAGATCGCCGACCGGAGCACGGACGCGGTGGAGGCGCTGGTGAAGGCGATGCCGGGATGGCTCAGGCAGGGACTGCGGGCCCATGTGACGGTGGACGGCCGCGCCCGCCGGATGCGGGACCCGGTGGCGTACACCGAACTGCTCTGCGGGCTGCACCCGGTGGGCACCCCGCGACTGTGCGCCGACCGGCTCGCGGCCACCAGCGAGCGGACCGGCATCTCCCGCTTCGCGCTGCTCGTCGAAGGATCGGGGGACCTGGCGGCCACCGAGGAGAACGTGCGGCGGCTCGGCGCCGAGGTACTTCCCCATCTCGGCTGAAGTCGACTGTCCGCCACGGAGCTTGCCGCCCCGGTACTGAATGCACCTCCCGCGTACGGAGCGGCAAGCCGACGGCGTGCTGCCGGTCAGCAGTCCCGGAGCTCCGGAGACTGGTTGAGCAGCTGGTTGCGCACCGAGGTGAAGCGGGCCAGCGTCTCGTCCACCGAGGCGTCCAGCGGGAACACCGCGACCCGGTGGCAGTTCTGGAAGGCCAGCCGCACACCGAAGTGCCGCTGCAGCGCGCCGCGTATCGCGTCACTCGCGAGCGCACGCAGCAGCTGACCGCGCGCCTGCTCGTCCGGCGGAGGCGTCTGGTTGTCGGCGAACGGTCCGCCGTCGACCTTCAGCTGGGCCACCAGGGAGCTGATCATCTCCCACGCGTAGGGCAGGGAGGTCCGGACGCAGTCGACGAAGGCGGCTTCGTCGACCTCGCCTCGCTCGGCCTGTTCGAGTAGGGCCGGTGAGACGTCGAGCGACATGGGTTCTCCTCTCGCACCCCCGAAGAGCAGGGGTTGCCGGACAGGTAAGGGAGCTCACGCTGTCAACACGCTGCGTACACGCCTCGCGACCTCCCGTTCACTACCGTAGGCAACGGGCGGTGACCGCACCAGGAGAACGCGTACAAAGCCGGGCCCCGTTGGGCCCACAATCGGCCACAATCGAACAGCTCAATTACGGGACAACCAGGGCGGCCGGCGGGTCCCGGTCGCGGGTGGCGGCGGGAGACGGGCAGGGGAGATCGCGCGCACCGCCGCGCGTCGAGTAGCGTTGCCGACCATGCGTCTCGTCATTGCCCGATGCTCCGTCGACTACGCGGGCCGGCTCACCGCCCACCTCCCCTCGGCACCCCGCCTGATCCTGGTGAAGGCGGACGGCAGCGTCTCCATCCACGCGGACGACCGCGCCTACAAGCCCCTCAACTGGATGTCCCCGCCGTGCACGCTGAAGGAGGGCACGGGCGAGGACGACGGCGTCTGGACCGTGATCAACAAGGCGGGCGAAAAACTGATCATCACAATGGAGGAGATCCTCCACGATTCCTCGCACGAGCTCGGCGTGGATCCCGGACTGATCAAGGACGGCGTGGAAGCACACCTCCAGGAACTGCTCGCCGACCGCATGGAGACGCTCGGCGACGGCTACACCCTCATCCGCCGCGAGTACATGACGGCCATCGGACCGGTCGACATCCTGTGCCGGGACGCCGAGGGGCAGACCGTCGCGGTCGAGATCAAGCGGCGCGGCGAGATCGACGGCGTGGAGCAGCTCACCCGCTACCTGGAGCTGCTGAACCGGGATCCCCATCTCGCCCCGGTGCGCGGCATCTTCGCGGCCCAGGAGATCAAGCCGCAGGCCCGCGTGCTGGCGACCGACCGCGGGATCGGCTGCCAGGTGCTGGACTACGACGCCCTGCGCGGCATCGAGGACGACAAGCTGCGGCTGTTCTGAGGTCGCTCCCAGGGGCCGGGTCCGTGCGCACGGACCCGGCCCCTCGCCTGTCACCGCCTCAGATCACCGTGCCGGCCGTCGCCGTGCCGCCGACGGTCGGCGTGCCCGCCGAGCCGCTCGTCACCGTCGGGGCCGACGACACCGGGCCGCTGGCCGAGTCGGAGGTGGACGGCGTGGACGGCGAGCTCGACGGGGACGGCGACGCGGACTCCGTCGGTGTGGGGCTCGACGACGTCGACGGCGTCGTCGACGGCCTGGGTGTGGGCGTCCGCGACGGCGGCCTGGTGGTCGGCGTCCGCGAGGGACTGCTCGACGCGGCGCCGCCGGAGCTCTGCGTGCCGCTCGGTTCGTCGGACGGCGCGGCGGTGTCCGCGGCGGGCGGGGTCGGGTCGTCGGACGTGCCGAAGGCGCCGTCCGGGCCCGGATCGGTCGGCCGGCTGGTCGCGGTGCCGGTGTCGCCGTCGGCGGTCCCGCTCTCGGGCTGGTCGGCGCCCAGGCTGCCGTCGTCGAGGCCCTGGCCGGCCGACGGGTTGACGCCGACCTGGTCCGAGGGGGTGTCGGCGTTGTTGTCGGAGGTGGCGCCGAGCGTGACCACGGTGCCCAGCACGGCGGCGAGCAGGGCGCCCGCGCCGGCCGCGACGAGGTTGCGGCGGGCGATGCCGCGCAGTCCGCCGCGGCGGGACTTCGCCGGGCCGTCGGAGGGGTCCCGGTGCACGACGTAGGGCTCGGCCGGCGACTGGAACGGGGCCCCCGCCGCGAACCCGGCCGGCACACCGCCGGCCGGCGACCGCGACTCCTCGGAGCCCGCGTCCGGCACCTCCTCACCCGTGGTCGCACCGAGCGCCGCCCGCGTACCGGGCCCCGGGTCCGTACCGGGACCGGCGGCGGGCGGGCCGGAGCGGTCGGTGACCAGGGCGAGGGCGCGGCGACCGGTGACGGCGCCGCGCTTGTCGGCGGCCGCGCCGCGCAGGCCGACGGACGCCTCCAGCTCGGTGCGGGCCCGGTCGAGTTCTCCGCCGCACAGCGCGAGGACGCCGAGCTCGTGGTGGAAGTAGGCCTGTTCCGACACCTCGCCGGCCAGCCGGGAGGCCTCGGCGCCGGAGCGCAGCGCCCGCTCCCAGGCGCTCCAGTGCAGCCCGGCGGCGAACGCGGGCGCCGCGGTGCGGGCCAGCTGCACGGCGACGCTCGCCTCGCCGTCGAGGGACGCGGTGGTGGCCGGCACGAGGACGGCGAGGGCGGCGAGCAGGGCGTCGGCCTCGGCGCACACGCGCTCCGGGGTGACCGACGGGTGTCCGGCCCACCAGGCGTAGTGCCGGGCCGCCGTCAGGGCCTGTGCCTCGGCGGCGTCGGCGTAACCGGCGGTCTCCAGCTGGGTGAGCACCCCGGCGGCGAGCCGGTAGCGGGAGCCGACCGGCAGGGCCAGCCCGCTGCTCACCAGCTCGCCGAGGGCGGCGTCGGCGTGGGTGTCGCCGACGAGGGCGGGCAGATGGGCCTGGTGCGGCACCTCGCCGCCGAGCACGACGGCGAAGCGCAGGGCGGCGCGGGCGGCGGGGCTGAGCCGGGAGGCGAGCAGCCGGGCGGGCGCGGCGGCCTCACCGAGCGAGGGCAGCGGGGTCTCGTCGCCGTCCCCGGCGTCCAGGGGCATGTCGGCGGGGGTGCCGGGGGTGGCGTCGGCGAAGACGCCGAACTCGTCGACGGCGTCGGCGCTCGCGCGCAGCTGGTCCCGCTGCAGCAGCAGGGCGCCGGCCTGGACGAACCGCAGCGGCAGACCCTCGGACTCGAACCAGAGGTCGCCGGCCCAGTTGGCCTCCTCCTCGGTCAGCGCCCGGCCGACGACACGCTCCAGGATGTCCACGCCGGCGGCCCGCCCGAGACCGCCGAGGGTGATCTCCTCGACGCCCGCGTGGGCGGACGGCACGGGCACGTCGGGCGTGGCGCCGATCAGGAAGGCGCACTCGGGCGTCGCGTCCAGCAGGTCGTCCAGGGCGGCGCCGCCGAACTCGATGTCGTCGAGGACCACGACCGCGCCGACGTCCCGCAGGCAGTCGAGCAGATCCTCCCGGCCGGGGCGGTGCAGGGGCGCGTCGTGGACGGCGTGGAAGAGGTCGTACAGCAGGTCGTCGGCCGTCCGGCGGAAGCCGCTCAGCCGGACGACACCGTCCGGGGCGAGGTCCGCGCAGTCCTCGGCGACGACGTCGAGGAGGCTGGTGCGGCCCGAGCCGGCGGGGCCGGCGAGGCGCACGGACCGGCCGCGGGCGAGCAGCCGGACGAGGTCCTCGCGCACTTCCTGGCGTTCCAGGAGCGGCAGTGACGGCCGGGCCGGTCCGGGCGGGGCGGGCGGCCGGGCGGCGCGGGCCGCGCGGTCGCGTTCGTCCGCCGTCCGCTTCCCCGGGCGGCCCGGGCGCTCGCCCGGCGGGCAGACCTCGATCTCGCTGCCGTCCACCGGGTTGACGGTGAGCAGGTAGTCGCCGGTGACGAGCTGCACGGTGCGCGCGAGCGCGGGAGCGTGCTGGCCGAAGTCGGGTGTCAGGGGATCCCTGGGCGGGCGCTGACGCGGCGCGTTGCCGTCCTGGCCGTGCTCCTCGGCTCCCCGGCTGTTCGGGTCCATAGGTTCAAGCCCCCAAAAGCGTCGTGTGCGTGAGCCCCTCCCGGCCTTGCTGCACACCGCGCTGTCGCTTCTGGTCCGGGCCCGCTCGCAGGGGTGTCAGGCAGCGGGCGACCGAACCCTAAACCTTCGCTCAGTATCCACGACAGTCCGGGGTGCCGCGCCGCCCGAGACGTCACGGTCTCATGAGGAATGCGCGCGACGGGCCTTTCGGTGCCGAGCGCCCGGGTCTCCCCCGTCATCCGGTTCACACCGGTTCGAGCGGTCACACGCGGGGCAGTGACTCCACCCCGATGCCCCCCTCGATCGCCAGGATGCGGTGCAGCCGGGTGGCCACCAGCAGGCGCTGCATCTGCGGCGGTACGCCGCGCAGCACCAGGCGGCGGCCGCAGCGGCCGGCCCGCCGGTGGGCCCCCATGATCACCCCGAGCCCGGTGGCGTCCCAGGAGTCGAGTTCGGACAGGTCCAGCACCAGGTCGCCGGCTCCGTCGTCGACGGCCGAGTGCAGGACCGTACGGGCGTCCGCCGCGCTGCGGACGTCGAGGCGGCCCCCGACGACCAGCTCGGCGTGGTCGCCCCTGATGTGCATATGCGCTCCCCGTGATCGCGGTGGCGTACTCCGTGACGGTGGCTGTGCATCGTCTGACTGCCTCAGCGGCGGACTGGTTGCCGTCTGTAAGCGAACCGATACCAAATTCACCCCGGGGGGTGATTCCCCGGGGCTGGTGCGTGCGTGCGGTGCTGCGTACCGGGTTCAGTACGTGTAAAAGCCCTGCCCGCTCTTGCGTCCGATGTCACCGGCGTCGACCATCCGGCGCATCAGCTCCGGCGGGGCGAACTTCTCGTCCTGCGACTCGGTGTAGATGTTGCTGGTGGCGTGCAGCAGGATGTCGACGCCGGTCAGGTCCGCCGTGGCCAGCGGTCCCATGGCGTGGCCGAAGCCCAGCTTGCAGGCGAGGTCGATGTCCTCGGCGGTCGCCACGCCCGACTCGTACAGCTTCGTCGCCTCGACGACGAGGGCGGAGATGAGCCGGGTCGTCACGAAGCCGGCCACGTCCCGGTTGACCACGATGCAGGTCTTGCCGACGGACTCGGCGAACTCCCGCGCGGTGGCGAGGGTTTCGTCGCTCGTCTTGTAGCCGCGGACGAGTTCGACGAGCTGCATCATCGGCACCGGCGAGAAGAAGTGCACGCCGACCACCCGCTCGGGGTGCTCGGTGGCCGCCGCGATCTTGGTGATCGGGATCGCGGAGGTGTTGGAGGCGAGCACGGCGTCCTCGCGCACGAGCTTGTCGAGCGCGCGGAAGATCTCGTGCTTCACCTCGAGCTTCTCGAACACGGCCTCGACGACGATGTCCGCGTCGGCCGCGGCGTCCAGGTCGGTCGTCGCGGTGATGCGGGCGAGGGCGGCGTCGGCGTCGTGCGCCTCCATCCGGCCCTTGGCCACGAACTTGTCGTACGAGGCCTTGATGCCGTCGGTGCCACGCCTGAGTGCCTCGTCGGTGACATCACGCAGGACGACGTCCCAGCCCGCCTGCGCGGAGACCTGGGCGATACCGGACCCCATGAGTCCGGCCCCGATGACGGCGAGCTTCCGTGCCACTGTGCGACTCCCCTGATACGCGCTGTCGTCAGGCCCTGGCATTCTCTTCCCCCGTCCGCTCGATGGGTTGGGCCGGGCGTCACGGGACGGTCCTGGAACCAGGAGCTCACCGCGACGCCGCCGGGGAGGCGGGAAGGTCAAGCAGGGACCTATCTTCTCGGGCGGACACTAGCGCCCGCGGGGGGCGCAGCGGCCAGATTAGTAACGCGTTTCACGTCTCACGAGGTGAGATGCCGGTCACGTCCGCGGGTGCGGGGCAGTTGACGGGCCGTCGGCGGCCGCCGGCACCGCGCCTCGGCCACCGTCACCTCGCGTCGGGCGGCAGTGTCACGCTCCCGGTGAACGGGCCTCGGCCGTCGGCCCGCACCTCCTGGCTCACCGTGATGTCCCCGCCCTGGAAGGGGACGAGGAAGGTGAACGCGTAACGGTGTGACGTGACCCGGTACCCGTGGGCCCCGTCCAGCTCCCACGTCTCGGTGAAGCTCCTGAGTGTGATCCGGTCGTCGGTCGCCGTCACCCCGGCCTTGCGCAGCTGCGCCAGGGTCGGCTCCACCTCCCGCACCGCGCGCTCCAGCGCGGGACGTCCACGTGCGGCCGACAGCGCCCAGCCGGACGCGTCGACCCGCAGCCGGACGTCCCGGCCGCCGGCCCCGGTACGGCTCACCTTCGCGCTCTTCGCGTACGCCGCGAACGCGTCCAGCTCGGCCAGGGGGTCCTCCACGTCGTCGGCGATGCGGGCGTCGGTCAGCGGACCCTTCGTCCAGGCGCCGCCCTCCTTGACGTAACCCGTGCCGCCGACGACATACACCACCTCGGGCTTGCGCTCGCCCTTGCTCGTGGTGACCGTGCCGGTCTGCCGGAGCGCCACGGGGGCGGTGGTCCGGTGCACGGTCGCGGTGTACGTGGCACTCGACGGCGCCTGCCCCCGCATGACGGCGGACTCACTGCCGCGCAGGGCGAACGTCCACCCCTTCCCGGCCGCCATGGACTCCCGCGCCCGCGCGACGAACTCAGCGGCGGTCCTCGGCTCGGGCGAGCTCGCGGCTCCGTCCCCGGGTCGGGGTGCGCCGGTCGACCCGGTCCGATCCCGCGCCGCCGTCGGAGAACTCTCCTCCCCCGCCGGCCGCGACCCACCACCGGACGGGGAACATCCGGTCACGGCGACGGCCACGACGACCAGGACGACGGCAGCGGCGGACTTGCGTCCGCCCCGGCGGGGGCATGTTCGGGACAGCATGAATGAGCCCTTCGACAGGGGCGGAGGTCCGTTGGCGGCCCGTTTATACAGCAGCCGCCGACACGACGACCAACCCCCGGACGAACCGGTCCACACCGGCTCATCTCTCAGCCACCTGGCCCGTGGGCGATCGCCAGACAGCCTTCAGCAATGCCCGTCAGGGCTGTAGCACGGCCCCTCGAAATTCCAGTACGTAATCAGAGACGGAACCTGAGTCCAGGCGGACACTATCAATACCAGAAGTATTGAGCACAACAACCAGGCGACTTTCCACCTGCGAGACACCAACGCAGCGGCCGATAGAAAAAGGAGGGAAATCAACAGGACGAAGTTTGCCCCTACCACGTCGTCAGGATCGCTCGTAGGCCCGATCTCCTCACCGATGAAGGGAAGGCTGAAGGCGAGGCAGAAAATCGCGGAGACGTACAGACCTGCCGCAAAAAGGGCCCGAACCCACGATCCGGATCGACTTTTGGGAACAGTCACTTGTCTTTCCTCTCGTTCCACAAGGACGCGCAGATCGCCGGGTGAAGTCGTCCCCGGCACACTTTCCGGTCTGCGGGGCGTGGTAGCCGGCGAGGTGGGGTGGCCGCGCGACCGAGCGACTTTCCGATCCGGTGGCAGGCGTTGATGTGCCGGCCGGGATCGGGATGCCCGTGCCATTACGCGTCGTTGCCAGGTGCGCTGCACGCCACCACGCCCACCGTGTGCCCAGTGGCAGTGTCGGAGCAGGATCGGGGCCGCGCCGCCTTCCGGCCGGTGTGCATGCCGACGGAAAGGAGCGGCGGCCCCTGGCTTCACGCGGTCAGTCGTCCTGACGCAGCCCGGGCCATGAGGGACCGAACATGTCCGCGTACGGGTTGGGTTCTCCCGTGTCCGGGTCGAGGCCGAGCGGGAGGAGGCGTTGGGCCTCCCGGACGTGCGCGAAGCGGCGTACCCCGTCGTCGTCCGCCCACATGGGGTCGATCCCACCCTCGGTCGTGCCGTCCGTGTTGTGCTTGATCTGCGACAGGCGTTCGCCTCACGGGCTGTACTGGTAGGACTTGGTGAGCGTGCCGCCGCAGGAGTTTCCACGTCCCCTCGACCGTACAGGTGACGCGGAACAGCCGGCCGATCAACGTCTTCACCCGGGCGAGCGTCCACCGCTGGTCGGGCCAGCCGTGAGCCATCGGGCCACGGGACAGCTCCCGTCTGCGAGTTCACTCGAAATGCGCGACTTCGTGTCGCACCGATCAACGCCCACTGCTCGTCCGATAAGTCACTCGGATACGGCTTGCGTTCACTCACCCGGTCACATCACCAGATCAACAAGCACGGACCGGCAGATTCCGCCCCGCCGCCACACCATCAGGCGACAGCAGACCCCCCAAAGACTTACGAACCGCCCTCTCAGAGGAGGTGAGTCCGATACTGCGGAGCGCCGGGTGGAACCCACTCAGCGGTCCGCGGGCATGAGGCGCTGGAGTCTGTCCCACGCCGACACACTGCTGTCTCCCTCTGCTGAACTCGATCCGGTCATTGCTTCCGTCCGGTGGGTACCTGCCGCCCGGCTCGATCGATCCCGGTGCGGGCTACCGCTGCCGCAATGACGAACGAGGCTCCTGACCACTGCGCCACGTGCGGTGAGCACGAGCACACTGGCCAGGAGCCTCGCCTTGTCATGATCCCGGCTCAGCCACCCCTGTTACTCAGGTGGATGCGGGTTGAGCAGGGATCTCGGCCTCGGTCAGTCGCCGAACATTCCGGCGAACGGATCTGGCTCGCCTGTCCATGGGTCCAGCCCCTCCTTCAGCAGGCGCCGCTTCTCGCTCTCGGTCAGGAAGGCCGCAGACTGCCTTCCCCAAAGGGAGAGATCACCGAGGGGACAGTCGCCGAAGTCCGCTCGCAGCAGTCGCGAAATGAACTCCACCATTCCGCAGTCGTAGCGGCTCCACAGGTTGTCGTCCCGGTTGTACACCAGGACGGGCCACGCGCCGGGGTCATCGCCGGAAGCGTCCCAGCACAGGATGTCCGCACTGGAGTCCGCCGCCCACGCGATCAGCTCAGGCTCCGCCCTCACCAGCTCGGGTGACTTCTTCCCCCGCGCCCACGCGTTCCTGGCATTCACCGTCTCGTGGAGCATGCCACCGAACTCCGACTTCGGCAGGTCACCCTTCGGTTCCGGCTCCTGGACCACCAGATAGTTCTGAACTGTCCCAGAGCCGTACAGCCCGATGAACCACCGGTAGTCGGAAGGAAACTCCTTGCCCCACGACTCGCCCATCTGCGCCCAGTCGACCGATACATCGGGTTCGACCGTGGGCGGCATCAGCCGCTGAAGCGTCTCCCGTTCGGGCATCTCAGTCATTCTCTCCTCCTTCGCTGGGCCCGGTCATGACGTCGACCCGGTTGGCACCTGTTGACCGGTCTTCGGGTCGTTGAACATCCCGAGGTTCCGGCCTGCCAGGGTGTTCGAGACGAAGGCGTCGATCTGGATGCCGGTGGACCCGTCGGGGTTGGTCCCGTAGGCGGATATCCGGAATCCGAGGGGTACGGTTCTGCGCCAACTGTACGTGGGGGTCACCTGGTAGTAGACGGCCTGGCCTGCGTCGACTGCGGCCCTCACCTGGTTCTCGTAGTTCTGCATGTTGTTGGTTCCCTGCCGGGAGCCATCTTGTGGCGCATTCGCTCCTCGAGAGCAGGTTGCCAGATTCTCCAACTGGGTGCCCGACCCGCTCAGCTGCTTGCCGAGGAGATGGCAGGCATTGATGTTCTGGTCCACCGGATGAGCCCCGAGGAATCCGGCGGTGCGCTGCGCCCACCGGTACCCCGGAGGGGCGACCACCGACGTGTTCGTCCTCGTACCCTTGTGTGTGTCCAGGTAGGACTCGGTGAGGCAGGCGGTGACGCCCGTGGCGCGGTTTCCGTTCTTCTTGTCCAGGTCCCCGTGCTCGACCCAGCCGCCCGAACCGCTGCTGCAGTCGCCCCCGGTCCGGGTGTCGTCCTTCGGCCCCGGTGCTCGCGGCGTCGGCTTGGGAGCCGGCTCGGGCTCCTCCTCATCCTTCGCCTCGTCGGCGGTGTCGTCGGAGGTGTCGTTCGCCACCTCGGTGGCGACGTAGGCCACGGCGGCGACGACGACCACCGCGGCCACGATGGCGACGCCCACCGGTCCCAGCGACAGCGCCGGCAGGGCCAGCGCGAACCAGTGCCCGTCCAGTTCGACGTTGCTGGTGGGGTTGCCACCGGTGAAGGCGTACCGGTTGCCGGTGAACGGGTCGGCGCCAAGGCCCATGTCCGCCAGGGCGCCGTTGTACATGTCCCGGGTGGTGAAGCGGTTCAGGCCCGGGTCGTAGTCGCGGAAGCCCATGTCGTAGGTGCCGGACTGGGCGTCCCGCCACCGTGGTCCGTGGCGCCCGGCTCCCCGGGCACAGGACCGTCGAGGTCCCGGTGGGCCGGGATCCGCTCATCAGCATCGTGCTCGGCGACGACGGCGGCACCGCGCGCTGCGCCCTGGCCGTTCGCGGCCGGCACGTCCAGAGCGCCACCGCCACGGGGAACTTCGGCCGCGCCACCTGCTCCGGCTCCCTTCCCGCGGCCGCGGGCGCGAAGCAGGGCTGAATCCGGCCGCCGCCCTTCCCATCCCCCTGTCCGTCTCCTTTGCCACCCGTACCCGACCAAGGATCACCTCGTGCAGTCAGAAGCATCCGTGCCGTCCCGCTCCCGGCCTTCCCCGGCCCACGTCCACAGGTTCCTCACCACGGCCGCCGCCGGCGGGGCGCTCCTCCTGGTCGCGGGCTGCGGAAGCGGTGGGGAGGATGCCGGGGCCTCCGGGCAGGTCGCCGCCGACGCCGGTTCCACCGGGACTCGCGGCGCCTCGCCAACCGCCGACGCCGATGCGAGGCGTCCCCGTCCCCGTCCCCGTCCGCTTCGGCTTCCGCATCGTCGTCCGCCTCCGCGTCCGCCAAAGCCGGCGCCGGCACCTCCGCGAAGGGGACGGCGACCGCAACCGGCGGTGCCACGCGGACCGGCACCGGCGGCACGCAGGGCGCCACGAACAGTGCCCCCGATTTCCCCGTCCCCGTCGACGTCGGCGACGCCACCCAGGTCATCACCGTCAAGGCCGGCGGCTCCTACGCCACCGTCACGGCCTGGGCCAGGGGGCCCTCCGGCTGGAAGGCGCAGTTCAGCACGAGCGCCGGGCGGGTCGGGTCCAACGGCGTGACGAACGGAGCGACCCGGCAGCAGGGCACGTACGCCACGCCCAGCGGCACCTACACCATCACCGAGGGGTTCGGCGTCCAGGCGGGCGGCACGAGCATGCCGTACCACGTGGTCGGCTCCGACGACTGGTGGGTGGAGGACCCGGAGTCGAAGTTCTACAACTCGATGCACGGCGAGGCGGGCGCCGACTTCCCGCTCACCGAGGCCGGTGACCGGGGCAGCGAGCACCTGATCAACTACCCGACCCAGTACGCCAAGGCCCTCGTCATCAACTACAACCGCTGGCCCGCCGTCCCGGGACGGGGCGCGGGGATCTTCCTGCACGTCAACGGGACGGGAGCGACGGCCGGTTGCGTGTCGGTGCCGCGCGCCACGATGGACGGCATCATGTCCTGGATCCGCCCCGCCGCCCACCCCCGCATCGCGATCGGCTGACCGGCCCGCCCAACGTGACGGCCGCGCCACCCGACGTGACAGTGGCCGTGACAGTGGGCACACGAGCACTCCGGACGGCCGGGGCGTAACTACGCTGGTCACATGGTCAATCTGACGCGCATCTACACCAGGACCGGCGACAAGGGCACCACCGCCCTCGGTGACATGAGCCGGGTCGCCAAGACGGATCTCCGGATCTCGGCGTACGCCGACGCCAACGAGGCGAACGCGGTGATCGGCACGGCGATCACGCTGGGCGGCCTGGAGGAGGAGGTCGTCGAGGTCCTCGCCCGCGTCCAGAACGACCTGTTCGACGTGGGCGCGGACCTCTCGACGCCGGTGAAGGAGAACCCGGAGTTCCCGCCGCTGCGGGTGGAGCAGTTCTACATCGACAAGCTGGAGGCGGACTGCGACCGCTTCAACGAACGGCTGGAGAAGCTGCGCTCCTTCATCCTCCCGGGCGGCACTCCGGGCGCCGCGCTGCTGCACCAGGCCTGCACGGTCGTCCGCCGTGCCGAGCGTTCGACGTGGGCGGCGCTGGAGGTGCACGGCGAGACGATGAACCCGCTGACCGCCACCTACCTCAACCGCCTCTCCGACCTCCTCTTCATCCTCGCCCGCACGGCGAACAAGTACGTCGGGGACGTGCTCTGGGTCCCGGGCGGGGAGCGTTGACGCTCACCTCCGAACGGCGGTCGAAATCCGGTCGGTGACGACCGGAACGAGACCAACCCCTCGGTGATGACCAGACGAGACGCACCCGTTCGGCGACGAACGGGAGGAGATCGAGCGGCCCGCGACCTTCCCCTGCCGGGACGGCGCGGGCCCGCGGCGTTCATGGGGCGTGTCTGACGAAGACGCACGTCAACCGCCCGACCGGCACGCAGGAGCCGTGTGCACATGCCGCCAAGCAAGCGCTGCCGCAAAGGAGTTGAGGCGCGGGGAACCGGAAGCAGAGTGGTCCAGACCTATTGACCCCGTGGTCCAGACCTTTCTATTCTCGCGGCACTGCGGATGTGATGGCTCAGTCACGTCCACAACAGCCTCTCCCCCATAAGGAGGCGCAGCATGCGCTTCAGACACAAAGCCGCGGCAGGATTCGCCACCCTGCTACTCCCCTTCGCCGGCCTCGTCGGCCTGGCGAGCCCCGCTCAGGCCGCCACCTCGGCGACGGCCACCTACGCCAAGACCCAGGACTGGGGCGCCGGTTTCGAGGGCAAGTGGACGGTGAAGAACACCGGCACCACGACGATCAGCTCCTGGACCGTGGAGTGGGACTTCCCCTCCGGCACGAAGGTCACCTCGTCCTGGGACGCCACGGTCACCAACACCGCTGACCACTGGACCGCCAAGAACCTCAGCTGGAACGGCTCCCTCGCCCCCGGAGCGTCGGTCAGCTTCGGCTTCAACGGCACCGGCTCCGGCTCCCCGAGCGGCTGCAAGCTCAACGGCGGCAGCTGCGACGGCGGCACGGAGGTTCCCGGCGACGCGGCCCCGTCCGCTCCCGGTACCCCGACCGCCTCCGGCATCACCGACACCTCGGTGAAGCTGGACTGGTCGGCAGCCACCGACGACAAGGGCATCAAGAACTACGACGTGCTGCGCGACGGCGCCAAGGTCGCGACGGTGACGACCACGTCGTACACGGACAGCGGTCTCACCAAGGGCACGGACTACTCCTACACCGTCCAGGCCCGGGACACCGCTGACCAGACCGGTCCGGTCAGCGGCGCGACCAAGGTGACCACCACCGGCGGTGGCGGCGGCAACCCGGGCGGCGGCGCCCAGGTCAAGCTCGGCTACTTCACCAACTGGGGCGTCTACGGGCGCAACTACCACGTGAAGAACCTGGTGACTTCCGGCTCCGCCCAGAAGATCACGCACATCAACTACGCCTTCGGCAACGTCCAGGGCGGCAAGTGCACCATCGGTGACGCCTACGCCGACTACGACAAGGCCTACACCGCCGACCAGTCCGTCGACGGCGTCGCCGACACCTGGGACCAGCCGCTGCGCGGCAACTTCAACCAGCTGCGCAAGCTGAAGGCCCAGTACCCGCACATCAAGGTCCTCTGGTCCTTCGGTGGCTGGACCTGGTCCGGCGGCTTCCCCGATGCCGTGAAGAACCCGGCCGCCTTCGCCAAGTCCTGTCATGACCTGGTCGAGGACCCGCGCTGGGCCGATGTCTTCGACGGCATCGACCTGGACTGGGAGTACCCGAACGCCTGTGGTCTGACCTGTGACACGACCAGCGCGAGCAACGCCTTCAGCTCCATGATGAAGGCGATGCGTACCGAGTTCGGCAACGACCTGGTCACCGCGGCCGTCACCGCCGACGCCTCCAGCGGCGGCAAGATCGAGGCCGCCGACTACGGCCCCGCCACGCAGTACCTCAACTGGTACAACGTGATGACGTACGACTTCTTCGGCGCCTGGGCGAAGAACGGTCCCACCGCTCCGCACTCGCCGCTGACCTCGTACGCCGGCATCCCGCAGCAGGGCTTCAACTCCGCTGAGGCGATCGCGAAGTTCAAGGCGGCGGGCGTGCCGGCGAGCAAGCTGCTGCTCGGCATCGGCTTCTACGGCCGCGGCTGGACCGGCGTCACCCAGTCCGCCCCCGGCGGTACGGCCACCGGCCCGGCTGCCGGCACCTACGAGCAGGGCATCGAGGACTACAAGATCCTGAAGAACTCCTGCCCCGCCAACGGCACCATCGCGGGCACGGCGTACGCCCACTGCGGCACCAACTGGTGGTCCTACGACACCCCGGCCACCATCGGCTCCAAGATGGCCTGGGCCAAGAACCAGGGCCTCGGCGGTGCCTTCTTCTGGGAGTTCAGCGGTGACACCGCGAACGGCGAGCTGGTGAGCGCCATCAGCACCGGCCTGAGCTGATCCGCCCCTTCCCCAACCCCCGCCGCGGGCGGCCTCCGGGCCGTCCGCGGCGGGCTTTTTCATGCGCTGAACGGGGGCACCGGCGGCGGACGCCGGCCCGTGGCGGCAGCCGTCGGACCACACCCACCCTCACCCGGACCCGGTCCGGGATCCCCCGGCCAGCGGGTGAACACTGCTACGCCACGTTCACCCTCCCCCAGACTTCGTCCGGGGGGACCCCCATCCAACGGTGAACACTGCTACGCCACGTTCACCCTCCCCCAGACTTCGTCCGGGGGGACCCCCATCCAACGGTGAACGCGGCTACGCCACGTTCACCCGTTGGCCGGGCGGGGCTGCCTCCAGCCAGGCGAGGAAACCGGTCAGCGCGTCGTCGCTCATGGCGAGTTCGAGGCGGGTGCCGCGGTGGAGGCAGGTGAGGACGACGGCGTCGGACAGGAGCGCCAGCTCCTCCTCGCCCTCGGGCAGACGGCGGCCGGCGACCTCGATCGCCGCGCGCTCCAGGGTGCGCCGCGGCCGGTAGGCGTAGGAGAAGACGCGGTACCACTCGATGCGGTCGCCGTTGTAGCGGGCGACGCCGTAGCTCCAGCCCTTGCCGCTGGTGTCGGGCCTCTCCGTCACGTCCCAGCGCAGACTGCAGTCGAAGGTGCCGCCCGAGCGCTGGATGAGCCTGCGGCGCAGGCCGAAGACGAACAGCCCCAGCACCACGAGGGCGACGACGATTCCGCACACAGTCAGAGCGAGGACCATCGGCACCGACCTCCTCGTCTCCTAGGTACCCGTACAGGTAACGGAACGGAAAAATCATCCAGATCTGCCTCAGCCGCGGCGGGCACCGGATCGCTCCGGTCCCAGCCGCGGCTGAGTGACGTCATCGCACGGCGCGCTGTGGTCAGCGCGCCGCCGCTGCCCGCAGTCGTACGTCGGCACGGCGCAGCGCGTGCGCGTCGGCCTCGGCCTGCGCGCGCTCGCGCGCCCGCTCCGCGCGCTGGACATCGATCTCGTCCGAGAGCTCGGCGATCTCTGCCAGCAGGGACAGCTTGTTGTCCGCGAACGAGATGAAACCGCCGTGCACAGCGGCGACGACCGTTCCACCATCACTCGTACGGATGGTCACCGGGCCCGATTCCAGCACACCGAGCAGCGGCTGGTGACCGGGCATGACGCCGATGTCGCCGGACGTGGTGCGCGCGACGACCAGGGTGGCCTCGCCGGACCAGACCTCTCGGTCGGCCGCGACCATCGCGACGTGCAGCTCAGCAGCCAAGGGTGGCTCCTCGGGTCACCACCCGGCGGGTCTGCCGGGTGTTGGTTACAAGTCTAGTAGGCGTGAGAGAGGGGGCGGGACGAACCCCGCCCCCTCTGACATGAGCACAGCTCACGGTGAGCGCGAGGCTCAGGAGACGCCCAGCTCCTTGGCGTTCTTCTTCAGGTCCTCGAGACCACCGCACATGAAGAAGGCCTGCTCGGGGAAGTGGTCGTACTCACCGTCGCAGATCGCGTTGAACGCGGCGATCGACTCGTCCAGCGGGACGTCCGAGCCGTCCACGCCGGTGAACTGCTTGGCGGCGTGGGTGTTCTGGGACAGGAAGCGCTCCACGCGACGGGCACGGTGGACGACGAGCTTGTCCTCCTCGCCGAGCTCGTCGATACCGAGGATCGCGATGATGTCCTGCAGGTCCTTGTACTTCTGCAGGATCGTCTTCACGCGCATGGCCGCGTTGTAGTGGTCCTCCGCGATGTAGCGGGGGTCCAGGATCCGGGACGTGGAGTCCAGCGGGTCCACGGCCGGGTAGATGCCCTTCTCCGAGATCGGACGGGAGAGCACCGTCGTCGCGTCGAGGTGGGCGAAGGTGGTGGCCGGCGCCGGGTCGGTCAGGTCGTCCGCGGGGACGTAGATCGCCTGCATCGAGGTGATCGAGTGACCGCGGGTCGAGGTGATGCGCTCCTGGAGCTGACCCATCTCGTCCGCCAGGTTCGGCTGGTAACCCACCGCGGACGGCATGCGGCCGAGCAGCGTGGAGACCTCGGAACCGGCCTGGGTGAAGCGGAAGATGTTGTCGATGAAGAACAGCACGTCCTGCTTCTGGACGTCGCGGAAGTACTCCGCCATCGTCAGACCGGCCAGGGCGACGCGCAGACGGGTGCCCGGGGGCTCGTCCATCTGGCCGAAGACCAGCGCGGTCTTGTCGAGGACGCCGGACTCCTCCATCTCCGCGATGAGGTCGTTGCCCTCACGGGTGCGCTCGCCGACGCCCGCGAAGACGGAGACGCCCTCGTGGAGGTTGGCGACACGCATGATCATTTCCTGGATCAGCACGGTCTTGCCGACACCGGCGCCACCGAACAGACCGATCTTGCCGCCCTTGACGTACGGGGTCAGCAGGTCGACGACCTTCAGGCCGGTCTCGAACATCTCGGTCTTCGACTCGAGCTGGTCGAACGCCGGGGCCTTGCGGTGGATGGACCAGCGCTCGCCGTCGTAGGGGGCGTCGACGTTCAGCACCTCGCCGAGGGTGTTGAACACCTTGCCCTTGGTGAAGTCGCCGACCGGGACGGAGATGCCCGTGCCCGTGTCGGTCACCGCGGCCTGGCGGACCAGGCCGTCGGTGGGCTGCATGGAGATCGCGCGGATCACGCCGTCGCCCAGGTGCTGGGCGACCTCCAGGGTCAGCGTCTTCTTCTCGCCCGCGTTCGCCGGGTCGGCGACCTCGACGTGCAGGGCGTTGTAGATCTCCGGCATCGCGTCGACGGGGAACTCCACGTCGACGACCGGGCCGATGACCCGGGCGACGCGGCCCGTAGCCGTCGCGGTCTCAACAGTGGTGGTCATTAGCGGTCACTCCCCGCGGTCGCGTCGGCCAGGGCGCTCGCGCCACCGACGATCTCGCTGATTTCCTGGGTGATTTCGGCCTGGCGGGCCTGGTTGGCAAGCCGGGTGAGCGTCTCGATCAGCTCACCGGCGTTGTCCGTGGCCGACTTCATCGCGCGCCGCGTGGCGGCGTGCTTCGAAGCGGCCGACTGGAGCAGCGCGTTGTAGATACGGCTCTCGACGTACCGCGGCAGCAGGGCGTCGAGGACGTCCTCCGCCGACGGCTCGAAGTCGAACAGCGGCAGGATCTCGCCCTGGGGCTTGTCCTGCGCCACCTCTTCGAGACGCAGCGGCAGCAGCCGGGCGCCGAGTGCGGTCTGCGTCATCATCGAGACGAACTCGGTGAAGACGATGTGGAGTTCGTCCACCCCGCCGTCCGCCGTGTCCTTCTCGATCGCCTCGATCAGCGGGGCCGCGACCTTCTTGGCGTCCGCGTACGTGGGCTCGTCGGTGAAGCCGCTCCAGGACTCCGCGATCTTGCGCTCACGGAACTTGTAGTGGGCGACACCGCGGCGGCCGACGATGTAGGTGTCGACCTCCTTGCCCTCGCGCTCGAGACGCTCGGTCAGCTGCTCCGCCGCCTTGATGGCGTTGGAGTTGAAGGCGCCGGCCAGACCGCGGTCGCTCGTCATGAGCAGGACCGCGGCACGCGTCGGGTTCTCCGCCTCCGTGGTGAGCGGGTGCTTGGTGTTCGAACCGGTGCCGACCGCCGTGACCGCTCGGGTGAGCTCGTTCGCGTACGGCGTGGAGGCCGCCACCTTGCGCTGCGCCTTGACGACGCGCGAGGCGGCGATCATCTCCATCGCCTTCGTGATCTTCTTGGTCGCGGAGACGGATCGGATACGACGCTTGTAGACCCGGAGCTGGGCTCCCATGAGTCAGGTCCCTTCCGTCGTCACTTGCCGGAGGTGGCAGGGGCGTCCTCGCCGAGCAGCTTGCCGTCCGAGGTCTCGAACTGCTTCTTGAACTCCGCGATCGCGTCGGCGACGGCCGTCAGGGTGTCGTCGGACATCTTGCCGCCCTCCTTGATGGAGGTCATGAGGCCCTGCTCCTTGCGGTGCAGGTACTCCAGCAGCTCCTTCTCGAAGCGGCGGATGTCGGCGACGGGGACCTCGTCCATCCGGCCGGTGGTGCCGGCCCAGACGGAGACGACCTGGTCCTCGGTGGCCATCGGCTCGTACTGCGCCTGCTTCAGCAGCTCGACCATGCGCTGACCGCGCTCCAGCGAGGCCTTCGACGCGGCGTCCAGGTCGGAACCGAAGGCGGCGAACGCCTCCAGCTCACGGAACTGGGCGAGGTCCACGCGGAGGCGGCCGGAGACCTGGCGCATCGCCTTGTGCTGGGCCGAGCCACCGACGCGGGAGACCGAGATACCGACGTTCAGGGCCGGGCGCTGGCCGGCGTTGAACAGGTCGGACTCCAGGAAGCACTGGCCGTCGGTGATGGAGATGACGTTGGTCGGGATGAACGCCGAGACGTCGTTGGCCTTGGTCTCGACGATCGGCAGACCGGTCATCGAGCCGGCACCCAGGTCGTCGGAGAGCTTCGCGCAGCGCTCCAGCAGACGGGAGTGCAGGTAGAAGACGTCACCCGGGTAGGCCTCACGGCCCGGCGGGCGGCGCAGCAGCAGCGACACGGCACGGTAGGCGTCGGCCTGCTTCGACAGGTCGTCGAAGATGATGAGGACGTGCTTGCCCTCGTACATCCACTGCTGGCCGATGGCCGAACCGGTGTACGGCGCCAGGTACTTGAAGCCGGCCGGGTCGGACGCCGGGGCGGCGACGATGGTCGTGTACTCCAGGGCGCCGTTCTCCTCCAGCGCGCGGCGCACGCCGGCGATGGTGGAGCCCTTCTGGCCGATGGCGACGTAGATGCAGCGGACCTGCTTCTTCGGGTCGCCCGAGCGCCAGTTGTCGCGCTGGTTGATGATCGTGTCGATGGCCAGGGCGGTCTTGCCGGTCTGGCGGTCACCGATGATCAGCTGACGCTGACCGCGGCCGATCGGGGTCATCGCGTCGACGGCCTTGTAGCCGGTCTCCATCGGCTCGTGCACCGACTTGCGCTGCATGACCGTGGGGGCCTGCAGTTCGAGGGCGCGGCGGCCGGACGTCTCGATCTCGCCGAGGCCGTCGATCGGGTTGCCGAGCGGGTCGACGACGCGGCCGAGGTAGCCCTCGCCGACGGCCACGGAGAGCACCTCACCGGTGCGGGTGACCGGCTGACCCTCCTCGATGCCGGCGAACTCGCCGAGCACGATGGCACCGATCTCGCGCTCCTCGAGGTTGAGGGCGAGGCCGAGGGTGCCGTCCTCGAACTTCAGCAGTTCGTTGGCCATGGCCGAGGGCAGGCCCTCGACCTTCGCGATGCCGTCGCCGGCAAGGGTGACCGTACCGACCTCCTCGCGCGAGGCCGCGTCCGGCTGGTACGACTGGACAAAGGTCTCCAGTGCGTCCCGGATCTCCTCCGGCCGGATCGTGAGCTCCGCCATCTGGGTTCCCTGCTCTCCTTGTTGGGCCCGAAGTTTCACTTTGGGGGGATGGGGACTCCCCCCTGAAAGAGGTGAATCCTCTGCACGGCCCAACCAGGGCCGTAAGTACGTCTTGCTTATGAAGTTGCTGCTAGCTCGCCAGTCGGCGGCCGGCGTCCTCGATGCGATCCGCGATGGAGCCGTTGATGACCTCGTCGCCGACCTGCACCCGGATCCCGCCGAGAACTTCGGGGTCCACGTCGATGTTCAGGTGCATGCGGCGCCCGTAGAGCTTCGCCAGGACGGCGCCCAGGCGCTGCTTCTGCGCGTCGCTCAGCGGCACCGCCGAGGTGACCACGGCCACCAGTCGGTCCCGGCGCTCGGCGGCCAGCTTGGACAGGGAGTCCAGTCCCGTCTCCAGGCTACGTCCCCGCGGCGCGCTCACAAGACGCACCACCAGACGCTCGGTCGTCGCGGCGGCCCGGCCGCCGAGCAGCCGGTGCAGCAGCTCGACCTTGGCCGGTACGGAGGCCTTGCGGTCGGTCAGCGCGGCGCGCAGCCCGGTGTTCGAGGTGAGGATCCGGCCGAAGCGGAACAGCTCGTCCTCGACGTCGTCGAGCGTGCCCGCCCGCTGGGCGGCGGTGAGGTCGGCGATGTTCGCCAGCTCCTCGAGCGCGTCCGCCAGGTCGCGGGACTGCGACCAGCGGGAGCGCACCATCCCGGACACCAGGTCGGCGGCGGGGCCGCTGACCTGGCTGCCGAACAGGCGCTGGGCCAGACCGGCCTTGGCCTCACCGAACTGCGCCGGGTCGGTCAGGACCCGACGCAAGCCGACCTCGCGGTCGAGCAGCGCGGTGACGGCGGCCAGCTCGTCGGCGAGCGAGCCGGCGTCCACGGACGTGGAGTCCGTCAGCGCGTCGAGACGCTCGCGTGCGGCTGCCAGGGCCTCGCGGCTCGCTCCGTTCATCGCGTGGCCTCGGCCTTCGTCGCCTTGTCGTCGAGCTCGTCAAGGAAACGGTCGATCACACGGCTCTGCCGGGCGTGGTCCTCGAGGGACTCGCCGACGAGCTTGCCGGCCAGTTCGGTGGCGAGCTTGCCGACGTCCTGGCGCAGCGCGGACGCGGCGGCCTTGCGGTCGGCCTCGATCTGGGCGTGACCGGCGGCGACGATCTCCTCGCGCTGCCGCTGGCCCTCGGCGCGCATCTCGGCGATGAGCGCGGCGCCCTGCTCCTGCGCCTCCTGGCGCAGACGCGCGGCCTCGTGCCGGGCCTCGGCGAGCTGAGCCTTGTACTGCTCAAGGACGCTCTGGGCCTCGGTCTGTGCGGCCTCGGCCTTCTCGATACCGCCCTCGATGGCCTCGCGACGCTCTTCCAGAACCTTGTTGATGTTCGGGAGGAGCTTCTTGGCGAGGAAGCCGAAGACGATGACGAAGGCGATGAGGCCGATGACGAGCTCGGGGATCGGCGGGACGAGGGGATTCTCCATCTCCTCGGCCGCCACAATGAGCAGCTGGCTCATTTCGGTGCCTTTCGTCTAGTCGGCTGGTGGTGGATCTGTCAGATCACTTGCCGTAGACAAAGGGCATGACCAGACCGATCAGGGCCAGCGCCTCACAGAAGGCGAAGCCCAGGATCTGGTTGGCGCGGATCAGGCCGGCAGCCTCGGGCTGACGGGCCAGGGCCTGCGTGCCGTTACCGAAGATGATGCCGACGCCGACGCCGGGGCCGATGGCGGCAAGGCCGTAACCGATGGAGCCGAGCGAACCGGAGACAGCAGCAAGGGTCTGGGACATGCCAGTTCTTCCTTTTCTTTACCGGACCGGTGGGGGTTGGCCACCGGACGAATAGGGGGTGGTGCGGGCGCTCAGTGGTGCTCGACGAGCGCGCCCTGGATGTAAGTGCAGGTCAGGAGCACGAAGACGTACGCCTGCAGGGCCTGGATGAAGAGCTCGAAGGCCGTCATCACGACGGTCATGATGAAGCTGACGCCGGCGTAGGCGATACCGACGCCGTTCAGCAGGTACCAGCTGGCGATCGTGAAGAGCAGCAGCAGCGTGTGACCCGCGAACATGTTCGCGAAGAGTCGGACGGCGTGCGTGAACGGGCGGACCAGCAGGTTCGAGAAGAACTCGATGACCATGGCGAGCGGGAGCACGGCGCCCAGGGACTTGTCGTAGCCGGTGACGTTCTTGAAGAAACCGACGAAGCCGTGGCGCTTGAAGGTCAGCGAGACCCACAGGACGTAGACGATCAGGGCCAGGACCGCGGGGTAGGCGATGATCGACGTGACCGGGAACTGGGCGACCGGAATGACCGACCAGAGGTTCATCATCCAGATGAAGAAGAACAGCGAGACGACGAGCGGAACGTACTTCTCACCCTCGCGCTTGCCGATCGTCTCGTAGACGACTCCGCGCCGGATGAAGTCGTAACCGGCTTCGGCGACCATCTGCAGCTTGCCCGGCACGACCTGCGGCTTGCGGAACGCGGCCCAGAAGAACCCGATGATGATGACCGAGCCGAGCAACGCCAGCAGCATCGTCTTGTTGAAGTACACGTTGCTGTTCGCGTCGCCCCAGATGGGCTCGAACAGGAACGAGTGCAGGCCGGGGGCCGGGAAGCCACAGCCGTCGAAGATGTGGCAGTCGGTCTCGAAAGCGAGCACCTGCGTCGGGTCAGCACTCACCGCGGGCTCCTTCAGCGTGGCGCATAGGTACGGCAACCTCGTTGTGTCGGCGCGGCGCAAGGCCGCGGTTCGGCACCGGACTGGTGTTACGGATGTGGTGGCGGCTGTGGGGCATCAAGCCTCGCGATCGATCAGGCGTCAGCTCGGATGCCCGCGCCCGCGATGCCGCAGTTGGCACCGGACGATAGCAGGATCCCTCGGACGTCTTTATCCCAGCCCTATCCCTCACGACGAATGCCCCGACTTCTCGGGCTCGACGTAGAGGATCTTCGACTTCATGTGGGCACGTGTCTGTGCGGCGATCCACGCGAGCGTGCCGACGAGCAGCGTGATCGCGAACGCTTTGGGGTGGAACAGCGTCGTGTTCTTGAACACGGCCATGAAGACGAACAGCAGCAGGATCTGGGCGGCGTACAGCATCAGCCCCATGGCCTGGAACAGGTGCGGAAGCGATTTGGCGGTGCGCTGCAGAGCGTAGAGCCCCAGCCCCATGAACAGGATCACGACCAGCGTCGCGACGACCGCCCCGATCGCCCCTTTGCCGCCGGCGACCACAGCGCTGACACCGACGGCGATCGCGCCGACGGCGGCTGTGGGCACAGCGGCCTGGAGCAGGTTCCGGGCGTCAGATGACGGCATGGCGGCAACTCCGCTTTTCACAGGGGGCAGGGGTGTCGTCATGGACGAGCGTAGTCCCGGGGTGAGAAGGAACCTCACTGCCAAGGGGCCGTCGCAGTGCGGTCCTTCGACTTTGTCCGGGGTTCTCGTGAACCGTATCACAAACTATTTGATGCGGTCTTTACCAAGCGGGTGTGCTTGCTGTCACACATGAGAGTGACCCTGCGCGTCTGTGCAGAAACAGCGCCGATCTGTCTGGTATTGGGCTGGTTCGTTCCCCCACGACTTGGCAATGCTCTAGTCAGATTCTTACCTTGCGGCCGTCAGCCCGACGTCCCGGCCTTACGTCGGTCCAGCGAGCGGGAACGGCGGCTCACGGCGGTCGCCCCGTTGACTCCGGAGGTCCCGGCGGCGACCGGAGGGCGCGGCTCCTCATCGGCCGCGGACGCGTGCGCCGGGGTGGACGCCGCCTCGGCGACCGCCCTGCGCCGGCGGTAGCGCGGCGGCACGAAGGCCTCCGCCCAGCGCGGCGCCCGCGGGGTGAAGCGCGGCAGCAGGAGCAGCACCAGCCCCAGCGCGCTGAGGATCACCACGCTCAGCACGATCCACATGGACGCCGAGTTGACGGAGTACGCCAGGGCGCCGAAGGCGATCAGGGCCGACCAGAAGTACATGATCAGCACCGCCCGGCTGTGCGAGTGGCCGATCTCCAGCAGCCGGTGGTGCAGGTGGCCGCGGTCGGCCGCGAACGGCGACTGGCCACGCCAGGTGCGCCGCACGATCGCCAGCACCAGGTCGGCGGTCGGCACCGCGATGATCGTCAGCGGCATGAGCAAGGGGATGTACACCGGCACCATCTGATGGACGGTGCTGCGCTCGGAGCCCCCGAACAGGTTGTCCGGGTCGACCTGCCCCGTGACGGAGATCGCGCCCGCGGCCAGTACGAGTCCGATCAGCATCGACCCCGAGTCGCCCATGAAGATGCGCGCGGGGTGCATGTTGTGCGGCAGAAAGCCCAGGCACATTCCCATGAGAATGGTGGCGAACAGCGTCGCGGGAGCGGCGGCCTCGATGCCGTACGAGTACCAGATGCGGTAGGTGTACATGAAGAACGCGGCCGCCGCGATGCACACCATTCCTGCGGCGAGACCGTCGAGGCCGTCCACGAAGTTGACCGCGTTGATGGTGATGACGACCAGAGCGACCGTCAAGAGGGTGCCCTGCCACTGCGTCAGGGCGACCGTACCGACACTCGGGATCGGCAGCCACAGAATGGTCAAACCTTGCATGACCATGACGCCGGCAGCGATCATCTGACCGCCCAGCTTGATCAGCGCGTCGATCTCGAACTTGTCGTCCAGCACGCCGATCAGCCAGATCAGCGCCGCGCCGGACAGCAGCGCCCGCGGTTCGTTGGACTTCTCGAAGACCTCGCTGAGGTTGGTCAGGTGGTCCGCGACGAGCAGGCCCGCGCACAGGCCGAAGAACATCGCGATACCGCCGAGCCGCGGGGTGGGTTCACGGTGCACGTCGCGTGCCCGGATCTCCGGCATCGCCCCGGCCACGATCGCGAACTTCCGTACCGGCCCTGTCAGCAGATACGTCACCGCGGCCGTGATGCAGAGCGTCAGCAGGTATTCACGCACGGGCTTCCCCACAGGTCTCGCTGGCCATCACAGCCCCACACCCTAGCGACGGACGCATACCAGTGGGGACTTCCGGGTATCGACGATGGTTGCACGTGCGGCTGTGTCCTCGGGTCGCGCCCCGGTCACACCTCATGTGCACGCCGGTGCGCGGACCCCTGTGCACGCCGGTGCGGCTGTCCCCGCTCAGCCGGAGTACGGCGGAAATCTACCGGCCAGCTCGCGCACCTCCTCACGCGCCTTCTGGCTCTCCACCTCGCCGCGCAGCACGCCGGCCAGCAGACCGGCGATGAACGCCATCTCCCCCTGGCCCATGCCCTGGGTGGTCACCGCTGCCGTGCCCAGCCTGAGGCCCCGGCCGTCCCCGTGCGGCAGCGCGCAGCAGTCCAGCACCATCCCGGCGGCGGCCAGCCGCCCGCGCGCGGTGCGTCCGTCCACGCCGAGCGGCGCCGGGTCGGCGGTGATCAGGTGGGTGTCCGTGCCGCCGGTGGTCACCACCAGCCCCTCGGCGGCGAGCTGGGCCGCCAGGACCCGGGCGTTGGCGACCACCTGATGGGCGTACGCGGCGAACGCCGGTGTCGCCGCCTCGCCGAAGGCGACCGCCTTGGCGGCGATGGTGTGCATCTGGGCGCCGCCCTGGGTGAAGGGGAAGACGGCCCGGTCGACCCGCTCGGCGAGGTCGGCCCCGCACAGGATCATCCCGCCGCGCGGACCGCGCAGCACCTTGTGCGTGGTGGCGCAGACGATGTCGGCGTACGGCACCGGGCTGGGCGCCGCCTTCCCGGCGACGAGCCCGATCGGGTGGGCGGCGTCGGCGATGAGGAACGCGCCGACCTCGTCGGCGACCTCGCGGAAGAAGGCGTGGTCGATGTGGCGCGGATAGGCGATCGACCCGCACACGATCGCCTTCGGCCGGCGGGTGCGGGCCAGGGTGCGCACCTGGTCGTGGTCGATCAGGCCGGTCTCCGCGTCCACGCCGTAGCCGACGAAGTCGAACCAGCGGCCGGAGAAGTTCGCGGGCGAGCCGTGCGTGAGGTGGCCGCCGTAGGGCAGGCCGAGGGCGAGGACGGTGTCCCCGGGGCGCAGCAGCGCCGCGTAGGCGGCCAGGACGGCCGACGAGCCGGAGTGCGGCTGCACGTTGGCGTGCTCGGCACCGAACAGTTCCTTGGCCCGCTCCACGGCGAGGCGCTCGGCGACGTCGACGATCTCGCAGCCGCCGTGGTGGCGGGCGCCGGGGTAGCCCTCGGCGTACTTGTTGGCCAGCGGCGAGCCGAGCGCGGCCAGCACGGCGGGCGAGGTGAAGTTCTCGGCGGCGATCAGCTGGAGCGTCGTGGACTGCCGGTCGAGCTCGCCGAACAGGATGTCGGCCAGTTCCGGGTCCTGCCGCCGCAGGACATCGGCCTCGCGCGTGGGGGTGACCGGCATGGTGGGCTCCGGGGGCGTCGACGGTGACGTAGGACCAATGTAGGCCCGGCACCGCCGGTGCGCCCGGCCGCGACGTCCTCCCGGGTGGCCGACCAGCCCCTTGACACCCACCCGGCCCTCCCGTCCCCCACCCGGCCCTCTCACGCCCGCGCCCGCGCCGATGACCGCGCACATGCCAGCGACACGCGCCCGCGCCCGCGCCCGGTAGAGGCACACGGCACACCGCGCCTCCAGCCGGCCTGTGCAGCCGGTCCTGTCCATCCAGCCCCGGCAGGCCTCCGGCGCCTCCAACCTCTGCGGCGGACTCCGGCCGTCCACACACTCGCGTCGCGGACCTCGGCCACCGGGGCCGCCGGGCCGTAGGTCGGAAGGCCGCCAGGCCGCAGGCCGGAAGGCCGCAGGCCGCAGGCCGCAGGCCGGAAGGCCGCAGGCCGGAAGGCCGGAAGGCCGGAAGGCCGGAAGGCCGGAAGGCCGGAAGGCCGGAAGGCCGGAAGGCCGGAAGGCCGGAAGGCCGGAAGGCCGGAAGGCCGGAAGGCCGGAAGGCCGGAAGGCCACCAGGCCGGAAGGCCGGAAGGCCACCAGGCCGGAAGGCCGGAAGGCCACCAGGCCGGAAGGCCGGAAGGCCGGAAGGCCACCAGGCCGGAAGGCCGGAAGGCCACCAGGCCGGAAGGCCGGAAGGCCGGAAGGCCACCAGGCCGGAAGGCCGGAAGGCCGGAAGGCCACCAGGCCGGAAGGCCGAAGGCCGCCAGGCCACCAGGCCGGTTCCTGGGGGGCTCGGGCACCGGGTGGGGCCGGGGTGTCGGGGTTCGGGGGGTGGGGGCGGGGCCGCGCGGCGTGCGTGGCGGTGTGGGTCACATGCGGGCCGGGACTCCCGTGAGGGCCGTCACCACCGGGTCCAGTGCCTGGTGTATCTCGTCGCCGACGGAGCGGAAGAAGGGCAGCGGGGCGCCGTAGGGGTCGTAGACCTCGTCCGCCTCGGCCGTCGGGGCCAGGAGCCACCCGCGCAGCGCGGCGGCCGCGCGGACCAGGGCACGCGCGCGCGCCACCACGCCGTCCTCCAGCGGGGGCAGGGTGGCCGGGTCTATCGCCTTCACCAGGCGGGTGAACTCCTTCAGCGTGAAGGTGCGCAGGCCCGCCGAGTGGCCCATGGAGATGACCTGGGCACGGTGGTCGCGGGTAGCGGTCAGCACCAGATCGGCCATGATCACGTGCTCGTCGAGGAGTTCCCGGCCGACGAAGCCGGAGGGGTCCGCGCCGAAGTCGGCGAGGACCTGCTCCGCGTTGGCCTCCATGGGCGCGCCCTCGTGGCCCCAGGTGCCGGCGCTCTCCACGATCAGCGCGCGGCCCAGGATGCCGAGCCGCTGGCTGACGTAATGCCGGGTCAGCCGCTCGGTGATGGGTGAGCGGCACACGTTGCCGGTGCTGACGTGGAGGATCCGGAAGCTGTCGCGCGGAAGCCCCACGAACGTCGTCGTGATCTCCGCCGGGCTTTCCCCGTTGCCTATGCCACGCCCCGCGTCGGGGGACGTCAATTCGCCACCTCGAGGTCGGGTACGACCTTCCGCAGCTCGTCGGCCGACAGGGCGCCCTCGCGCAGCAGCACCGGCACCCGGCCGCTGACGTCGACGATGGAGGACGGGACGTTGCCCGGGGTGGGGCCGCCGTCCAGGTACACGGAGACCGAGTCGCCGAGCATCTCCTGGGCCGCGTCGCAGTTCTCCGGCGCCGGGTGGCCGGTCAGGTTCGCCGAGGACACCGCCATGGGGCCGACCTCGGTGAGCAGTTCGATGGCGACCGGGTGCAGCGGCATGCGCACGGCGACGGTGCCCCGGGTGTCGCCGAGGTCCCACTGCAGGGACGGCTGGTGCTTGGCGACGAGCGTGAGGGCGCCCGGCCAGAAGGCGTCGACCAGTTCCCAGGCCAGCTCGGAGAAGTCGGTGACGAGACCGTGGAGGGTGTTCGGGGAGCCGATCAGCACGGGCGTGGGCATGTTGCGGCCCCGGCCCTTGGCCGCCAGCAGGTCCGCCACCGCCTCCGAGGAGAACGCGTCGGCGCCGATGCCGTACACCGTGTCCGTGGGCAGTACCACGAGCTCGCCACGGCGGACGGCGGACGCGGCCTCACGCAGACCGGTCGTGCGGTCGGTCGCGTCGTTGGTGTCGTATCGCCGTGCCATATCTAGCGGGCCTCCTCGTACACGAAGTACACGTACTGCGGGATCGAAGTGTCGGGGGTGCTCACGGCAGCGCCTTACGCGCGGTGGCGAACCGCGGGCGGTTGTTGAGGTCGGGGTGGTCGGCCGCGTCGGCCCAGCCGCGTTCCTCGGTGAAGATCCACGGCACCTGGCCGCCCTGGGTGTCCGCGTGCTCCACGACGACGACGCCGCCGGGGCGCAGCAGCCGGTGCGCGGTGCGCTCCAGGCCGCGGATCAGGTCCAGGCCGTCCTCCCCGGAGAACAGGGCGAGTTCCGGGTCGTAGTCGCGCGCCTCGGGAGCGACGTACTCCCATTCGGTCAGCGGGATGTAGGGCGGGTTGGAGATGACCAGGTCGACCTGGCCGTCGAGGTCGTGGAAGGCGGTCAGCGCGTCGCCCTGGCGCAGGTCGACGCGGGAGCCCTCCATGTTCTTGCGGGTCCACCGCAGGGCGTCCTCCGACAGCTCCACGGCGTGCACGCGCGAGCGCGGCACCTCCTGGGCGAGGGCGAGCGCGATGGCGCCGGAGCCCGTGCACAGGTCGACGATGCAGGGCTCCACGACGTCCATCGCGCGGACGGCGTCTATCGCCCAGCCGACCACCGACTCCGTCTCCGGCCGCGGCACGAACACGCCTGGGCCGACGTGGAGTTCGAGGTAGCGGAAGTAGGCCCGCCCGGTGATGTGCTGCAGCGGCTCGCGCTGTTCGCGCCGGGCGATGACCTCCCAGTAGCGGGCGTCGAAGTCCGAGTCCTTGACGGAGTGCAGCTCGCCCCGCTTCACGCCGTGCACGAACGCGGCGAGCTCCTCCGCGTCGTTGCGCGGCGAGGGCACGCCGGCGTCGGCCAGCCGCTGGGTGGCCTGTGCCACCTCCGCGAGCAGCAGGTTCACGCAAGTCCTCCGTGTCGTACTCGTCCGTGCGTCTCGTGCGTCTCGTGCGTCTAGTGCGTCCTGTGCGCCTGCGTCGGTGCGCCTGTCGCGTCCGGCGCCCGTGCGTGCGTGGGGCTAGGCGGCCGCGAGCTTCGCCGCCGAGTCCGCGTCGACGCAGGCCTGGATCACCGCGTCGAGGTCGCCGTCCAGGACCTGGTCCAGGTTGTACGCCTTGAAGCCGACGCGGTGGTCCGAGATGCGGTTCTCCGGGAAGTTGTAGGTGCGGATCTTCTCGGAGCGGTCGACGGTGCGGACCTGGCTGCGGCGGGCGTCGGCGGCCTCCTTCTCCGCTTCCTCCTGCGCCGCTGCGAGCAGCCTGGAGCGCAGGATACGCATCGCCTGCTCCTTGTTCTGCAGCTGGCTCTTCTCGTTCTGGCAGGAGGCGACGACTCCGGTGGGGATGTGCGTGATGCGCACGGCGGAGTCGGTGGTGTTGACGGACTGGCCGCCCGGGCCGGAGGAGCGGTAGACGTCGATGCGGAGGTCGTTGGGGTTGATCTCCACGTCCACCTCCTCGGCCTCCGGGGTGACCAGGACACCGGCCGCGGAGGTGTGGATACGGCCCTGGGACTCGGTCGCCGGGACGCGCTGCACGCGGTGCACCCCGCCCTCGTACTTCAGGCGGGCCCACACGCCCTGGCCGGGCTCGCTCTGGCCGCGGGTCTTCACGGCGACCTGGACGTCCTTGTAGCCGCCCAGCTCGGACTCGGTGGCGTCGATGATCTCGGTCTTCCAGCCGACCCGCTCGGCGTAGCGCAGGTACATGCGCAGCAGGTCGCCGGCGAACAGGGCGGACTCGTCGCCGCCCGCGCCCGCCTTGATCTCGAGGATGACGTCCTTGTCGTCGCTGGGGTCGCGCGGGACGAGCAGCAGACGCAGCTTCTCGGTCAGCTCCTCGCGCTGCTTCTCCAGCTCCTTGACCTCGGCCGCGAAGTCGGGGTCGTCCGCGGCGAACTCGCGCGCGGTCTCCATGTCGTCGCCGGTCTGCTTCCAGGAGCGGTACGCGGCGACGATCGGGGTGAGCTCGGCGTAGCGCTTGTTCAGCTTGCGCGCGTTGGCCTGGTCGGCGTGGACCGACGGGTCGGCGAGCTTCTTCTCCAGGTCGGCGTGCTCACCGATGAGTTCCTCGACGGCCTCGAACATCTTGGGCTCCTGATACTGCTCGGAAGGGGAAGGCGGGCGACCAAAAACGCCGGTCCAGGCCGCCCCTGGGCAGGGGCACGGCCGTGGACCGGCGGAATGGGGCTCGCTACTTCTTGGAGCCGGCGGCAGCCTTGCCGAAGCGGGCCTCGAAGCGGGCCACACGGCCACCGGTGTCGAGGATCTTCTGCTTGCCCGTGTAGAACGGGTGGCACTCGGAGCAGACCTCGGCCCGGATGGTGCCGGACTCGATGGTGCTGCGGGTGGTGAACGACGCGCCGCAGGTGCAGCTGACCTGCGTCTCGACGTATGTGGGGTGGATGTCGCGCTTCAAGGTGTCTCCTAGGTTTCGGGAGGGCGCCGGGTCGCCGCCGCGGGATGCGACAGGCGTGAACCGGAGCCGACGTACCAGTCTGCCAGGACTGGCGCCATCCCCCAAAACCGGGGGGTGGGCCGTTCTATTCCGCGTGCGATTCGCGGCCGATGCGCGGCCGGGGTGCGTGCGATTCGCGGCCGATGCGCGGCCGGGATGCGTGCGGTTCCCGGCCGGGGTGCGTCCGGTTCGCGGCCGGGTGGTGGTCGTTCCGCCCGGGGGCGCCGTCAGCTGACGACACCGCCGGCCTCGCCGGTGGCCGTGCCCGTGGTGGCGCTCGCCGGGATCGTCCCGTCGTTCTTCAGGGCGTCCCAGACCTGCTGGGCCTTGGCCTGCTCGACGATCACGCGGTTGGGGTTCGCGGCGTCGTAGCGCACCGGCAGCATGACCATGTGCATGTTCCGCGAGGTGATGCCCTTCATGCCGCTCGCGAAGGACATCAGCCTGTCGACCGATCCGAGGTCGGAGTCCGCGGTGAGCGCGCTGGTGGCGGTGTCGGCGAGGTCGTACAGCTTCTTCGGGCTGGTGAAGACGCCGAGGTCCCCGACCCGGTCGACGAGCGCCTTGACGAAGGCCTGCTGGAGCTGGATGCGGCCGAGGTCGGAGCCGTCGCCGACGCCGTGCCGGGTGCGGACCAGCCCGAGGGCCTGCACGCCGTCGAGGGTGTGGGTGCCGGCCTTCAGCCTGAGGTGGCTGTCGGAGTCCGCTATGTCCTTGGTGGTGGTGACCCGGACGCCGCCGAGTTCATCGATCAGCTTCTCGAAGCCGGCGAAGTCCACCTCCAGGTAGTGGTCCATCCGGATGCCGGTGAGGGACTCCACGGTCTTGACCGCGCAGGCGGCGCCCCCGGTGGAGTACGCGGAGTTGAACATCACACCGGAGGCGGCGCCGTGCGTGACGCCCTCGGTGTCGGTGCATTCGGGGCGGTCGATGAGGGTGTCGCGCGGGATGGAGACCACGTCGGCCTTCCGGTGGCCCTTGCGGACGTGCACGACCATCGCGGTGTCGGAGCGGGCGCTGCCGTCGTCCGAGCCGCCGCCGAGCTTCCGGTTCCGGCCGGAGCGGGTGTCCGAGCCGAGGACGAGGATGTTCTCCGAGCCGTTGTCGGCCTTCGGGGGCCGGGCGGTGCCCAGGGCCCGGTCGATGTCGACGCTCTTGATGTTGCCATTGAGTCTGAAGTACACGTAGCCGGCTCCGGTGCCGCCGAGCACGGCGATGCCCACAGCGGTCCAGGCCACCAGGATCAGTGCTCTGCGGTGCTCGCTGCGTGGCTTGCGGCCCCCGGCGCGGCCCCCGGCGCGGCGGCCGGCGCGGCGGTGTGGGCCGTTCGTGGCATTCTTGTCCGTTATGCCGGACTCCGGCGTCCTCTCGGCGGTCAATGTTCTCCTCGCGTCTCCTCCGGTCGGTTACCCCTTGCTGCCTGGGACAGGCCTGGTCGAAACAACACGTACCGCACCATCGTCACCCCAATGAGACAGACGGGGAAACCCGGGAAGAGGTTGCGCCACGCACTGTGCCCGGCCTCGGGGAGGCCGGGCACAGTGCGTGATGCCGTCAACGGGAGTCGGCACTCCCGGCACTCAACGGGCCGACATGCCGAACCGCAGCCCGGCAGCCGGGAGGCCGCCCGTGCCCGGTGCGTAGGTGGTGACCGGCTGTACGGTGCCTCCGGTCACGTTCGCCCACGGCATCGCGTACAGACAGCCGTAGGCGCCCGGTCCGTAGGGCATGCCGATGTAGAGGTTGGCCCGCGTGCCGTGCAGGCTGGTGCCCGTGCTCTGCCCGGCGGTCGGGGTTCCCGGCATTCCGGAGTTGTTGCCGGCCTCGATCCACCGGTCGGTGACACCCGGCGCGCTGTACAGGCCGAAGACCTGTACGGCCCCCGCGTCGGTGACCGTGCCGATGTCCTCGCCCGGCACGCCGACGGCCATCACCAGGGTGGCGTCGGTGACGGTCGACCCCGGGTCCCGGTTGACGACGGTGACCTGGGCGCCCAGGCGGTCACCGGCCTCGGGTGCTCCGGAGACGTCGTCGGGAGCCTGGTCGTAGCCACTGTTGACCTCCGAGATCGGGGGAGAAATGATCCTGTTCACCCTGACCACGACGGCACGTCCGGCGTCGGCCTTGGCCGCTCCTCCGTACGTGAGGTCCTCGCCCGGAACTCCGATGGCGATGTACGTGGCCCGCATGGGCCACGGGAAGCCGCTCCTGTACATGGCCTGGGCGGCCGAGACCGACGCGCCGAACTGGTCCCCGGCCTCGTTCTCACCGCTCACGTACGGGCTGGCCTGGTCGACGGATCCCACATGGGCCGGGACACCGCTGCTGTTCAGCGCGTGCGTCATCACATCGACCTGCCCCGATATCACCTCGGATCCACTCACGTCCGCGATGCCCTCGCCCGGAATGCCGACCACGACGTACTCGGGGCTCCCGGCCACCGAGGAACCGAACTTGTCGCCCGCCTCCAGAGTGCCCGCCACTCCCGAACTGCCCTGGACCAGCGTCCGGTTGACGCTGCCGCGCAGATAGAAGACGGCACCGGTGTCCGTCTTGCCGTCGATGTCCTCACCGGGGACTCCGATGACCAGGTACGGCTCCTGGTCGAGCGTGAGGCCGGCCGCGACGGCGGCGCCCATGCGGTCCCCGGATTCCGAGGACGCGGCGAGGACGGCTTCCGCGCCCGTGCCCTGTTCGAAGTGGAGTGCCGCCTTGCCGGTACCGAGGCCGCCGGAGGCCCCGTAGAGCACGTCCACGGTGCCGGCGTCCGTGGCGGTGCCGACGTCCTCGCGGGAGGTGCCCACGACCAGGTCGGTGCAGCCGTCACCGTTGTGGTCGACGGCGGCGAGGGAGTCACCGAAGTAGTCGTTCGCCTCGGCGTCGCCGGGCACCGAGGCGAGGTCCTGGTTCAGCTCGGACGTGCCCTTGCCACCGCCGTAGACGACCCGCACGAGGCCGGCCTTGGCGTCACCGCCGACCGTCGCCTCGGGGTCGGCGACGGCGATGTCCTCCTTCTTGTCGCAGTTGAAGTCGTTGCCGACGGCGAGCGGCTGAACGACCGCGCCGAGCGCCTGGGCGACGTCGATGCGAGGCGTGTCGGCGCCCGTGTAGGTGATGGTCTTCCCGCTGGTCTTGAGCCGCGACTCCAGGCTCGCGATGCTCTCGTCGGGGAACGCCTGCCGCAGGATCGCGAGGGCACCGGCCACGTGCGGCGCGGCCATGGAGGTGCCGTTCTTGGAGGCGTACCCGTCGCCCGGAACCGAGGAGATGATGCCGGTACCGGGGGCGAGGAGGTCCAGCAGCGGGCCCCGGTTGGTGAACGCGGCCAGCTGGTCGTCGTCGGTGGTGGCACCGACCGTGATCGCGGACGCCACGCAGCCGGGGGCGCTCACCGCGTCGCTGTACCCGTTGTTGCCGGCCGCGACCACGGTGGCGACGCCGGCGGCGAGCAGGTTGTCGATGGCCGGCTTGCGCGCGTCGTTGTCGCAGGCGGTGGCGTACCGGCCGGCGCCCAGGCTCAGGTTCGCGGCCACCACCGGTGTCCCGGACTGCCGCAGTTGCAGCACCTTCTCCAGCGCGGACAGCTGGGCACTGGTGAAGCTGAGCACGCACGGTGCGGCGCCGGGGCCGCAGACGTCCTCGGAGTCGAACTTGCTGAACACCTGGAGGGCGATGATGTTCGCGCCGGGGGCGACACCGCGCTTGGGGGCCCCGGTGATGCCTTCGCCGTTGCCGGCGACGATGCCTGCCACGTGGGTCCCGTGGTCGCACTCGGCGATGGTCGCGCAGGGGCCGGTACCGGAGTCGGCCGTGCCCGTCCCCTCCTGATGGGCGGTCCCGTCGGGGCACAGGCTGGTGGCGGTGAGGTCGGGGTCGATCGGCGAGAAGCACGCCTCGGAGATGACCCGGTCCTTGAGGAACGGGTGGTGGGTCGCGACCCCGGTGTCCAGGACGGCCACCACGCTGCCCGCTCCGGTCATGCCCTGGGCGGAGGCCTGGTCGGCGCCGATGATCGGGACGCTCTCGTCCAGCGACGGCGGCACCGGTACGTCCTCGGTGACGCTGACCACGCCGGGCTGGGCGGCCAGCTGGTCCAGCCCGCTCCGGCCGACCTTGAGGGTGACGACCGGCATGGTCTCGAACGACTGCACCGTCTCACCGGCCGATGCGGCGGCGGACAGGTCCGTGCGGTTCGCGGTGACGACGTTGACGCGGACGGTGCCGCCGGCGGAAGTCGCGTCGTACAGCGGCGGATCGACCGGATCGCCGGTCGTCGCCGCCGCGATCGCGCTGTGCGGTACCGCGGCCTGGGCCGGAACGGCGCCGAGAGTCACGGCCATCACCGCGGTGACGACCGTGGTCCATAGAGGTCTTTTCACAGAAGCTCCGGTGGGAAGCGGGCATGGCTGAGCCCGCTGATGCGTGTGGCGGGGAAAGGAGCCGAGCGCGAGGAGGCCGGACGGCGAAAGGTTCCGCCGCCCGGCCAGGCCGCTCGTGGGCGTGATCCGTCAGAAGGCGGTGCCGCGGATCAGGTGGCGTTGGCGCCGTTCTTCGGGTTGCCGTACTTCTGGACGGCCTTGAGGTACGTGTACGCGATGCTGCGGCACAGGCTCTTGAACCGGTAGGCCGAGCAGGTGTAGTCGCGCAGCGTGGTGTGGAAGGCGTAGTCCACGTTCGGCTTCTTGCTGCGGTCGAGGTAGTACTTGTAGCCCTTGTAGGTGTTGCCGATCAGGCCGTACCCGTAGTCGTGCATGTCGCAGGCGGACTTGAAGTTGTAGCCGGACGGCTTGTCCGGAGCGTTCGTGCAGTGGTCGTGGTTGATGCCGACCACGTAGTAGCCGCTGGGCAGCTGCTTCCAGTACGGAGCGTGCCAGCCGTAGTGCGCGACCCACGCGGCGCAGCCGCTCTTCGTGTACCACAGCCAGGACGTGGCGGTGTTGCAGTGGCGGGGGTACGCCTGCGGGTCGGAGATCTCACCGGTGGTGAAGTCGGTGGCGGGCGGGCCGGAGGCGTTCGGGTCGTTGATTCCGGCCGCGCCCTGGAACTCGGACTGCGAGGCCGGGCGCGCCAGGCCCGTCTCCTCGACGTTCGGGGCGGCCGACTCCGCCGGGAAGGTGAGGTCCCAGGCGCCGTTGACCGCGGAGCTGATCGCGGAGACGCGGCCGGTCGTGTCGTAGGAGTACGACGCCACCGGCTCCGTGCCCTCGACGGGGTTGGTCATGGTCCGCAGCAGACCCGAGGCGTCGTAGGCGTACCGGGCGACCGTCTGCGTGGTGGAGCCGGTGGTGACGGTGATCTCCTTGGCACGCCCCTGGTAGTCACCGAACGATGTCCCGGAGGCCGTCGTGTTCGACGCGTAGGTGACCGTCAGCGACTGCTGCGGGGTCTCCCCTGCGGCCGGCTCGGTGATCGTGGACACGCGCCCCTGGCTGTCGTAGCCGACCGTGGAGGTGCCGTTGGACGTGCTGCCCACGACGGTGACCCGCCACTTGTCGATGCCGGGGGCCGCCTGCTTCCACGTGTAGGTGGGCTTGAGGTCGACGGCCGGCACCGGGTTGCCGTTGGCGTCGGTGAACGTGTCGTCCCCGGCCTCCGTCGCGGACAGGTCCGCGCCGAGGCTCTCGACGATGGTGGTGACCATGGCTCCGGCCGAGGTGTCCCACTTCGTGGTCTCGGTGATCTTGGAGCCGTCGGTGGTCTCGTACTTGTTGACGCCGCCACCGCTCGGATAGGCGATGCTGCTGGTCAGGCCGTAGTGGAACGATTCGTCAACGCCGAGGTCGGTGACCACGATGTCGCTGCCCTGCTGTTCCAGCTTGCGGTTGAGCGTGCCGCCGAGGAATTCCGCTTCCCAGCCGGGGCCGAAGGCACCCATGTCGGCGCGGGACGCCGGTGCCGATTCCGGCTGCGCGACCGTGCCCGCCTGGGCGACGACGCTGTGCCTGCGGCCGACGGCGCCGACGGACACGTCGCCCTCGGCGATCTCGAAGGACTGGCTCTCGGACAGGTACAGGCCGGGGCCTATCTGCTGGATCTCGCCCGTGGCCAGTGGCGGATCGACGGTGGCTGCGGCCGCGGGCTGCAGCGGAGCGAATAAGGACAGAGAGAGTACGGTGATGACGGGCACGACTGCCTTGCGCACAAAGCCCCCTCGTATAGATCAACTCGCTTGATCGCCAGCAGACCATAAAGAGCTGATCAGTACGCCCACAAGATCGCCCAAAGGGAATCACAAGATCCACTTATTTGCGTGGGTGAAGGACCGCCGATGCCCTCGGGTGCGCGGGACAGGCCCTGAGTACGCGTACTCATGTGCACCGGCCGGCCCGCCCGGAGACTGTTTCCATGCCACGAATTCCCGCCCGTCACCGCGGAGTTGACCGCTCTCCGCGCCGCCCGGGGCTCACCTTCGCGATGGCCGCCCTCGCCGCGCTGGCGCTCGCCGCCTGCGGCACCGAGGAGACGTCCGCCGGCGGTGCCCGGAAGACGCCCGCCGACACCGTCGACACCGCTTCGGCCGGCAAGCCGCCCACCCCGGACCAGCAGGTTGCCTTCATGGACATGCTCAACGAGGTCGGGCAGCCGTGCACACCGGACCCCCCGTCCGAACCGGAACCCACCGACGAGGACGAGAAGCCGCCGACCGCCCCGGTGGAGCCGCTGCCCGTCGACGAGTCCCCGCCCGGCGACACCGAGCCGACCTCGGACGCCTCCACGACGCCGCCGGAGGTGAAGCTGAACGCGATCGAGAAGTGCGAGGGCCGCCTCCATTCCGAGCGCATCACCAAGGCGCTCGACGACCTGGCGGACCCGACACCCGCCCAGGTCAGGAGGGTTCTGAACGATCTCGGCTACATCAACGAGCGGATCCACGGCCTCCGACGGTCCGGCGCGACCACGCGGTTCTTCGTCGACCTGCGGGTGATGGGAGGCTCACTGTGCCTGGACGGCTCGGTGACCGGCACGAAGTCCGTCGTCACGGCGTACGCGGCTTCCGCGACCGGCCCCTTCACCCCAGCAAAGCGTAAGTGAAGACCCCGGTTCCATGTGACCGGGATCACCAATAGCCGGGGAACCTGTGCCGTCTCAATCGCATCGCCGGGTTGGCGCATAATCGCCTGGCCGCCCAGAAACACCGGACACGCAGCGCGAAGGGCCGCCCCCAGTCATGGGAGCGGCCCTTGCCACGGCATACGGCGCTGTGTCAGTCGTTGCCCGGCGTCGGCGTGGTCTTCTGGATCTGCATCAGGAACTCGATGTTCGACTTGGTCTGCTTCATCTTGTCGAGGAGCAGTTCGATCGCCTGCTGCTGGTCGAGCGCGTGCAGCACCCGGCGCAGCTTCCAGACGACGGCGAGCTCCTCGTTGCCGAGCAGGATCTCCTCCTTGCGGGTGCCGGAGGCGTCGACGTCGACGGCCGGGAAGATGCGCTTGTCGGCGAGCTTCCGGTCGAGCTTGAGCTCCATGTTGCCGGTGCCCTTGAACTCCTCGAAGATCACCTCGTCCATGCGGGACCCGGTGTCCACCAGGGCGGTGGCGAGGATGGTCAGCGAACCGCCGTCCTCGATGTTGCGGGCCGCACCGAAGAAGCGCTTCGGCGGGTACAGCGCGGTGGAGTCGACACCACCGGACAGGATGCGGCCGGAGGCGGGCGCCGCGAGGTTGTACGCACGGCCCAGACGGGTGATCGAGTCGAGCAGTACGACCACGTCGTGACCCAGCTCCACCAGGCGCTTGGCACGCTCGATGGCGAGCTCGGCGACCGTGGTGTGGTCCTCGGCCGGGCGGTCGAAGGTCGAGGAGATGACCTCGCCCTTGACCGACCGCTGCATGTCGGTGACCTCTTCCGGACGCTCGTCGACGAGGACGACCATCAGGTGGCACTCGGGGTTGTTGTGCGTGATCGCGTTGGCGACCGCCTGCATGATCATGGTCTTGCCGGTCTTCGGCGGGGCCACGATCAGACCGCGCTGGCCCTTGCCGATCGGCGACACGAGGTCGATGATCCGGGTGGTCAGCACGCCCGGGTCGGTCTCCAGGCGGAGCCGGTCCTGCGGGTAGAGCGGGGTCAGCTTGTTGAACTCCGGGCGGCCGCGACCGTGTTCGGGCGCCATGCCGTTGACGGAGTCGAGGCGGACCAGCGCGTTGAACTTCTCGCGCCGCTCGCCTTCCTTGGGCTGGCGGACCGCGCCGGTGACGTGGTCGCCCTTGCGCAGGCCGTTCTTGCGGACCTGGGCGAGGGAGACGTACACGTCGTTCGGGCCGGGCAGGTAGCCGGAGGTGCGGATGAAGGCGTAGTTGTCGAGGATGTCCAGGATGCCCGCGACCGGGATCAGGACGTCGTCCTCGGCGAGCTGCGGCTCGGCGATCTCGTCACGGCCGCGACGGCCCCGGCGGTCGCGGTAGCGGCCGCGACGCCCGCGACGCCCGCCCTCGAAGTCGTCGTCGTCCTGCGGGCCCGCGCCGCCGCGGTCCTGGCGTCCGCCGCCCGGCTGCTGGCCCTGCTGCTGGCGCTGCCCGCCCTGCTGGTCGTCACTCTTACGGCGGTCACCGCGCTCGCCGCGGTCACCACGCTCGCCGCGGTCACGGTCCCGGCCGCGGTCACGGCGGTCGCGGCGGCGGCCCTCTGCGCCGTCAGCGGCGTCGCCCTTGGCCTCGCCCTGCTGCTGCGCCTGGGCCGGGGTCTCGGCCTTCGGCTCGCTCTTGGCCTCCGCGGCGACGGTCTCGGCGCCCGTCGGGGCGCCGGCCTCGGCGGTGGCGCGGCGACGACGGCGCTCGGCGGGGGCCTCGGCGCCGGCCGGCTGGCCGGGGATCTCGATCTGCTGCTGGGCCAGGGCCTTCTCGGCGGGGGCCTCGGCGGCCTTCTCCGCCTTGGCCGGGGCTGCGGCTTCCTCACCCGTACGGGTCCGGGAGGTGGCGCGGCGCTTGGGCTTGGTCTCGGTGGCGGCCTCGGTCTTCGCCGGGGCGGCAGCACCTCCCCCGGCCTGCGCTTCCTTGATGACCTCGATCAGCTGGCTCTTGCGCATGCGCGCGGTGCCCCTGATTCCGAGGCCAGAGGCGACCTGCTGCAGCTCGGCCAGCACCATGCCCTCGAGGCCGGTACCGCGGCGCCGCCGGGAGCCGGCACCGCTGGCAGGCGCGGAGGCGTCCGTGGCGGGCGCGGCAGCGGTCTCCTCGACACGTGCGCCCATCAGATCGGTGGTGTCGCTCACGAAGGGTCCTTCCCTGGAGCGGACGTCGGCCTGTCTGGCTCGGCGACCGGTTGTGCTGTCCGGCAGTGGTCCTTGCTGTGTGGACCGTGCCGGGGCGGTGGTCCGCCAAAGCGGCGGAGGAAATATCTGGTGATGGCGCTTCCCAAAGCCGTGGCACCGAGTGTCCGTGTCACGTGGCTTGGTCGCACCTGCTCCGGAGCGTGCCCGGCAAGTCGCTCAGTGCCCGCGTACGAGGTACTGCCCATGTACGTCGTACGGAACGCAGTGCGGCTTGGGAGGCTCCCGGAAGAATGTCTGTCCCGGACGGGGACACGAGGCACCTCGCCATGGCGAGGTCGGGTGCAGACTTGAGGTTAACACTACCGGATCCAACAAACATTCCCCCTCTCGAAATCCGGCAACCGTGTGTCAGGGCGCAAGCGGCAGCACGCTCGCTCCCCGGGCGTCGAGCTCGAGCCGGTTCGCGGCCCAGCCCTCGCCTGCCAGATGAGCCACCTTGTCGGCGTTGTCGGCGTCGACGAGCGCCAGCACGGTGGGTCCCGCTCCGGAGATGACCGCCGGGACCCCGTCCGCCCGCAGCCGCTCCACCAGCGCGGCGCTCTCCGGCATGGCGGGGGCGCGGTACTCCTGGTGCAGCCGGTCCTCGGTGGCGGGCAGCAGCAGCTCGGGACGCCTGGTCAGGGCCTCGACGAGGAGCGCGGCACGGCCCGCGTTGGCGGCGGCGTCGACGTGCGGCACGGTGCGCGGCAGCAGTCCGCGCGCGGTCTCGGTCAGGACCGGCTTTCCGGGCACGAAAACCACCGGAACGATGGAATCGGCGGGCTCCATCCTGATCGCACGGGCGGCGCCGGCCTCCATCCAGGAGAGGGTGAAGCCGCCGAGCAGACAGGCCGCCACGTTGTCCGGGTGACCCTCGATCTCGGTGGCGAGCTCCAGCAGCGCCGCTTCGTCGAGCCTGGACTCGCCGCCTATGGTCACGGCGCGCGCGGCGACGATGCCGGCGCAGATGGCGGCCGAGGAGGAGCCCAGGCCGCGGCCGTGCGGGATGCGGTTGGCGCAGACGATCTCCAGCCCGCGCGGCTGCCCGCCCAGCAGGTCGAAGGCGGTGCGCAGGGAGCGTACGAGGAGGTGGTTCTCGTCGCGCGGCAGCGTCTCGCTGCCCTCACCCGCGATGTCGATGTGCAGCCCGGAGTCGGCCACCCGGACGACGACGTCGTCGTAGAGCCCCAGCGAGAGGCCGAAGGCGTCGAAGCCCGGGCCGAGGTTGGCGCTGGTGGCGGGGACGCGCACCCGGACGGCGGCGGCGCGGAAGGCGGGACCGGCCATCGCTCGTTGACTCTCCTTGAGCTGCGTGACTGTCGAAGTGATTCGATGCGTACGGAAGGGAACCCTCTGGCCGTACGGACGGCGCGGCGCCGTCCATATGCGCGGGCATATGCAGCGGGCGGGTTCGGTACAGCCTATCGAAGGAAGGTTCAGTGGCGACATAGGGCGCACAGGAGGCGCACGATGCGTGTCGCAAGCCCCCTGTGCACCCGCGTGCGGTTTGCGCCCGGACCCTGGTGTCAGGGCCTTTGCGCGAGGGCCCTGTGCGAGGGCCCTCGCGCGAAGACGCTTGTGCGGGGGCCCTTACGCGTAACGGAGGACGCTTATGCGAGGCCGAGGCGCTCGGCCGCCGTCACCGCGTCGACCGGGACGGTGACCGGCTGCGGCGCGCCGGCGACCGCCCAGTCGGGGTCCTTCAGGCCGTTGCCGGTGACGGTGCAGACGATCCGCTGGCCCGGGTCGACCTTGCCCTGCTCGGCGGCCTTCAGCAGACCGGCCACCGACGCGGCGGACGCCGGCTCCACGAAGACGCCCTCCTGTGCGGCCAACAGCCGGTAGGCCCGCAGGATCTCACGGTCCGTCACCTCGTCGATGAGGCCGCCGGACTCGTCCCGCGCCGCCAGTGCGTACTGCCAGGACGCCGGGTTGCCGATGCGGATGGCGGTGGCGATGGTCGACGGGTCCTTGACGACCTCGCCGCGCACGATGGGCGCGGAACCGGACGCCTGGTAGCCCCACATGCGGGGCGTCCTGGCGGCCACGCCGTCGGCGGCGTACTCCTTGTACCCCCTCCAGTACGCGGTGATGTTGCCCGCGTTGCCGACCGGCAGGACGTGGATGTCGGGGGCGTCGCCCAGCATGTCGACGATCTCGAAGGCGGCCGTCTTCTGGCCCTCGATACGCACCGGGTTGACGGAATTGACCAGCGCGACGGGGTAGTTGTCGCTCAGGGCGCGGGCCAGGGTGAGGCAGTCGTCGAAGTTGCCGTCGACCTGGAGGATCTTGGCGCCGTGCACCAGCGCCTGGCCCATCTTGCCGAGCGCGATCTTGCCCCGCGGCACCAGGACGGCCGAGACCATCTTCGCGCGCACGGCGTAGGCGGCGGCGCTCGCCGAGGTGTTGCCGGTGGAGGCGCAGATGACGGCCTTCGCGCCTTCCTCCTTGGCCTTGGAGATGGCCATCGTCATGCCGCGGTCCTTGAAGGACCCGGTGGGGTTGGCGCCCTCCACCTTGAGGTGGACCTCGCAGCCCGTGCGCTCGGAGAGCACCTGCGCGGGCACGAGGGGCGTACCGCCCTCACGGAGCGTCACGACCGGCGTGGTGTCGGACACCGGAAGCCGGTCCCGGTACTCCTCGATGATTCCGCGCCACTGGTGGGTCATTGCTGGTTACTCTCCTTCAACCCGCATGATGCTGGCGACACCCCGCACGGTGTCGAGCTTGCGCAGTGCCTCGACGGTACCGCTGAGGGCGGCGTCGGAGGCCCGGTGGGTGACGACGACGAGAGAGGCCTCGCCGTCGCTGTCTTGTCGCCCTTGCTGCCGAACCGTATCGATCGACACACCGTGCTCGGCGAACACGGTGGCCACTTGGGCGAGAACACCCGGTTTGTCGGCCACGTCGAGGCTGATGTGGTAGCGCGTGACCACCTCGCCCATGCCCGACACCGGCAGCGCGGCGTACGCCGACTCGCCGGGCCCGGTGGAGCCGCTGAGCCGGTTGCGGCACACGGCCACCAGGTCACCGAGGACGGCGGAGGCGGTCGGGGCGCCACCGGCGCCGGGGCCGTAGAACATCAACTGCCCGGAGGCGTCGGACTCGACGAAGACGGCGTTGTAGGCGCCGCGCACGGAGGCCAGCGGGTGGGTGAGCGGGATCATGGCCGGATGCACGCGCGCGGTGACCGACTGGCCGTCCCCGGCCCGCTCGCAGATGGCGAGCAGCTTGATGGTGCAGCCCATCTCCCTGGCCGAACGGAAGTCGGCGGAGGTGACCTCGGTCATGCCCTCGCGGTAGACGTCGTCGAGGCGCACCCGGGAGTGGAAGGCGATCCCGGCGAGGATCGCGGCCTTGGCGGCGGCGTCGTAGCCCTCCACGTCGGCGGTCGGGTCGGCCTCCGCGTACCCGAGGGCGGTGGCCTCGTCGAGGGCCTCCTGGTAGCCGGCGCCGGTGGAGTCCATCTTGTCGAGGATGAAGTTGGTCGTGCCGTTGACGATGCCGAGCACCCGGTTGACCTTGTCGCCGGCCAGGGACTCGCGCAGCGGGCGGATCAGCGGGATGGCGCCGGCCACGGCGGCCTCGTAGTACAGGTCCCGGCCGTGCTGCTCGGCGGCGGCGTGCAGCGCGGCCCCGTCCTGGGCCAGCAGCGCCTTGTTGGCGGAGACCACGGAGGCGCCGTGCTCGAAGGCGGTGGTGATCAGCGTGCGGGCTGGCTCGATCCCACCGATGACCTCGACGACGACGTCGAGGTCGCCGCGTTTGACCAGCGCGGTGGCGTCGGTGGTGACGAGCGAGGGGTCGATGCCCTCGCGGACCTTGCCGGGCCGGCGTACCGCGACACCGGCCAGCTCCACCGGGGCGCCGATGCGGGCGGCGAGGTCTTCGGCGTGCGTCGTCATGATGCGCGCCACCTCTGAGCCGACGACCCCACAGCCCAGCAGCGCCACCTTCAGCGGACGCGTACGCATCATCCGACCTCGTTTCCTCATACCGTCTACGGTTCGACCAGTCTCACTCACCGGACCGGATTTTCTGCCCTTGGTCCGGATTCTGAGACATCTATTTCATTTGTACGGGGGCGGAAGACGAAGATCTTCCCGGCCGTCCTCCGCCCCGGGCCTTTGTGTTCACCCGACGTCGAGACGCAGCAGATCCTCTTCCGTCTCGCGCCGCACGATCACCCGCGCCTCCCCGTCCTTCACGGCGACCACGGGCGGACGCAGCACATGGTTGTAGTTGCTGGCCATCGACCGGCAATACGCCCCCGTCGCCGGTACGGCGATCAGATCACCGGGCGCGATGTCGGCCGGCAGGAACGCGTCCCGGACCACGATGTCCCCGCTCTCGCAGTGCTTGCCGACGACACGCGCGAGCATCGGCTCGGCGTCGGAGGCGCGGGAGACGAGGGCGACGCTGTACTCGGCGTCGTACAGCGCGGTGCGGATGTTGTCCGACATCCCGCCGTCGACGGAGACGTACGTCCGCAGCCCGTCGAGGGGCTTGATGGTGCCGACCTCGTAGAGCGTGAAGGCGGTCGGCCCGACGATGGCGCGCCCGGGCTCGACGGAGATCCGCGGCGTGCGCAGCTTCGCGGCCTCGCACTCCCGCCCGACGATCTCCGTCAGCGCCTTGGCGATCTCGTGCGGCTCGCGCGGGTCGTCGTCGCTGGTGTACGCGATCCCGAGCCCGCCCCCGAGGTCGATCTCCGGCAGCTCGACGCCGTGCTCGTCGCGGATGTCCTTCAGCAGCCCGACCACCCGGTGCGCGGCGACCTCGAACCCGGACATGTCGAAGATCTGCGACCCGATGTGCGAGTGGATGCCGATCAGTTCCAGTCCGTCGAGCTGCAGCGCCCGCCGCACGGCCTCGGCCGCCTGCCCGCCGGCGAGCGGGATGCCGAACTTCTGGTCCTCGTGGGCGGTGGCGATGAACTCGTGCGTGTGCGCCTCGACGCCGACGGTGATCCGGATCTGCACGCGCTGCCGCTTGCCCAGCTCCCGCGCGATGTGCGCCACCCGCACGATCTCCTGGAAGGAGTCGAGCACGATCCGCCCCACGCCCGCCGCGACGGCCCGGGTGATCTCCGCCGTCGACTTGTTGTTCCCGTGGAAGGCGATCCGGTCGGCCGGCATCCCGGCGGACAGGGCAGTGGCCAGCTCCCCACCGGAGCAGACGTCGAGGTTCAGCCCCTCCTCGTGCAGCCAGCGCACCACGGCGCGCGAGAGGAACGCCTTACCGGCGTAGAACACGTCGGCGTCCTGCCCGAACGCGGTGCGCCAGGCACGGGCCCGGGCCCGGAAGTCGGCCTCGTCGAGCACGTAGGCGGGCGTGCCGAACTCCTCGGCGAGCGTCTTGACGTCGACCCCGCCGACGGTGACGACCCCCTGCGCGTCCCGGGCGACGGTCTGCGCCCACACCTTCGCGTCGAGGGTGTTGAGATCGGCGGGCGGCGCGGAGTAGTGCCCCTCGGGGAGGACGTCGGCGTGACGGGGCCCGGCGGGGTGTGCGGAACGGCTCATGTCTCTTCGTGGGCTTTCTCAGAGGTGTTCGGGTGCGTCGATGCCGAGCAGGGACAGGCCGCCGGCCAGCACCGTCCCGGCGGCTTCGGCGAGCGCGAGCCGGGCCCGGTGGGCGGCCGAGGGTTTCTCCTGCCCGCGCGGCAGCACGTCAGGCAGAAACACGAGCACGGCGTCGGCGACGGTGACCAGGTGCCGGGCGAGGCGATCGGGGGCACGGTGGGACGCGGCGGCCAGGAGGACGCGGGGATGGTCGGCGAGGGGGGCGGGGACTTCGACACCGGGGAGGGGGCCGGGCTGACTGCGGAAGCCGAGGTCGGCGGCGTTGCGGGTGAGGGCACGGGTGCGGGCGTGGGCGTACCGCACCCGAAAGAGGGGATTGCTCTCACGCTGGACGAGCAGATCGGCGCTGATCCGGGGCCGGTCGTGAGCGGCGGGATACAGCAACGCCCAGCGAGCGGCGTCGGCCCCGAGCGGGGCGGGATCCTCGGACGCCGGAACGGGCCGGATGTCGACAGGCTCACCGGCCCCGACCTCGACGACCTTCAGGCGCCCCCCCTGCGAACCGACGATCCGCCCGACCGCATCGGCGACGACGGCGGCCCGCACCTCACGAGGAATGCGCAGCTCGACGACGTCCCCGCCGAGGGCGTCGGAGTGCCCGTACCCCTCACCAAGCCGCAGAATCTCCTCGACGAGCCCCGCGGAGGCGCTCCGCCGCAGGCACAGATTGAGAAACCCGGGCCCGGTGACAACGACATCGGCGACACCGTCTGTGTCCGCGAGATAGGGCCGCAGGATCTCGGCGACCCGAAGTGGCGGCTGGCCGGCCGGGCGGGCGAGCTGCAGGGCGATGTTGGTGGCGTAGTCCCCCCGCCCACCAGGGCCGGGCGCCCCGACAACGGCACGTGCAGGCACGGCCACGCTCAGCTCCCCCGCGTCCACAGCGCGACGCACCGCGCACAGCACGGTACGGGAGAGGTCGCCGGGGGTCACGGGAACAGGGTAGGCGAGGAGGGGGGTGGGAGTGCGACCGGGAATCAAGGGGTCCGACATGTGGACACGCAGTGCTGAAGCCGCCCCTTCCAACTCCACCACCCCATGATCGACCGACCACCGGCTGACGGCTCGCCGCTCAGCAGTCAGCCGCCGGCACGCCCGGCGCGCTCAGCCTCACCAAGACCGAGCGCACGCCCCAGACCATCGTCGGAGTCACCGTCCCCCGCGGCTCCCCCCGCCCGCCGCCCCTTCTCGATCAACTCGACGACGACACGAACGAGTTCCACGGGGTCGAAGGGCTTGGCGAGGAAGGCGTCAATGCCGACGTCGAGCCCGCTCTCGATCTCGTACGAGGTACAGGCACTGACGATGGCGACGGGCAGATCACGGGTCCGCGGATCGGCACGCAGCTCGGCAGCGGTACGCAGACCGTCGAGCCGGGGCATGACCACGTCGAGGGTCACGACATCGGGCTGCACCTCATGGACGACTTCCAGACACTCGGCACCGTCGGCCGCGGTCACGACCTCGAGCCCTTCCAGCTCGAGGTTGACCCTGATCAGCTGCCGGATGACCTTGTTGTCGTCCACAACAAGCACCCGGCCCGAGGCGCCTGGCACAAATCGAGAGTAGGTCGGGACCGGCCACCGCGTCCGGGTTTTGCCCACTTCCACCCCGTGCGGGGGATGCGCGACCGCACGGGCGACGCGACGAAACCCGTTCATGAACACCCCACCGGAGCTGGTAGTGTTCTACCCGTCGCAGCGCACACCGCGCAGATGACACGCCCCCGTAGCTCAGGGGATAGAGCAACGGCCTCCGGAGCCGTGTGCGCAGGTTCGAATCCTGCCGGGGGCACCCAGCATGAGGTGCTCAAAGACCCCGTCACCAGCGGAAACGCTGAGGCCGGGGTCTTCGCGTATGTGCAGGCGTGTGCGGCCCGAAGCGGCCGTATGTCGTGCGCCGTGGACTATGCGTGGACTGGGGGACGGCAGGAATCCCCAGGTCAGACCCCAGAAAACGCGGAAGCCCCCGGGCAGCAGTCCAGGGGCCATGATGCCGCAGGCGTGTATCGGAGCGTCGGATCAGGTCTCGCCGTCCTCGCCGAGGAGTTCGGCGATCCGGCGGTTGGCGACGTCCTGGCGGCCGTCGAGGCACTTGGCGTACCGGCTCAGCAGTACTTCCACGCTGTTGCCTGCCCGCTCAGCGACCTCGGTCGGGTCCACGCCAGCATTGAGCCACGAGGAGAGGGCGGCGTGCCGCAGGTCGTAAGGCCGAGCAGCCAGCGGCGATGCCACCTGTTCCGGCGTAAGCGCCAGGTGCCGTGCCTCGTCCCAGACACGCCAGTAAGTGGTGGATGCGACGACTCCCCCACGCTCGTTGGAGAACAGTCGTCCGTCCTTGGCTGTGCCGAACTCCTCGATATGCGCGAGGAGCATGCTCACGAGGACCGGCGGAATCGGAACGATGCGGGTCTCGTTAGCGGGTCGATTCTTGAGACCTCGGTTGTCGTGAACCTCCCCGGTCCCGGTCCAGCGTTTCCCGACAGTCGGGCGGGTCTTCTCCAGGATCAGAGAGCCCCAGCCGGTGGCTGGCAACGTACAGTCCGCCCGGCGCAGGGCCACGGCTTCCGCCGGCCGCAGCCCACCGAAGTACATACAGGCGAAGAGGCGACCAGGCGACGGCCGCGAGCCCGGCGGTACCTGCCCACGTACGAGACAGCGGTGAGGAGGTCGCGAGCCTGGCGAGGGTTCACAACTACCCGGCGGTCCACCTCCCACAACGCGGCTACTGGTGCGAGTGCTGGACGGAAGACCTCACCGAGCAACGGCGGCCGGCACGCCTGGCATCGTTCGACGCCTACACAGCACCCCAGGCGGACCGGTGGGTTGCAGTCGCGCTCCGCACGATCTCACCGGCTCTGGACCCGGACGCATCCGACGAGACATGGGAATGGCTGTACGACGGCCGCATCAAGACCAGACGAGCCCTCTTGCGCTCCGAGCCCTGCACGGTGTCAGTCAGCCACAAGACCACCCGCATCACTTGGACGATCCGGCCCGTGATTTTCCTGCCGCTCGCACACCGTCAGAACATCCAACTTCCATCGTGCGCCAACGACTTCACGCCTCAGGTGCCGCAGGCATCCGTGTCGGATCCGACTGAGTAACAACCTGCTTCACGGGTTCAAGGCGGCTCGCTCCGCTCCCCGCGCGCGGCCCGGCCCCCGGCCGGGCCTGCGCTCCAGTCTCCGCCCCGCTCCAGCCCAGCCGACGCCCGTACCGCGCACTGAGCAATTAGCCGCTTGACGTGAGAGAAGGGGGTACGTCGTGGCTGGGGCGGTCGGTTCCACGGCTTTAGCCAGCCACTTTGGCGCGAGCCTCGAAGATCATGGCCCCAACGTCGTGCTTTACCAGGCAGGTCCACAGACTGCCCGACGCGCCGGAAGTTTACGGGGCCATGATCACTCGCGCCAAAGCGGCTCCAGCCCAAAGCCGTTCCGCCGACCTTGCACCGGAAGCACTAGCTTGAGGCAGCCTTCGCGCCGTTGAGTATGGAGTCGACAGGCCGGAAATCGTCATTCAAGGGGACCGTGGAAGGCGGGAGAGTCGTAATAAGAACTTCCTCTGCCGCCCCCCGACCTTGTCGCGCGGAGGCCGTATATCTCAGCGTAACCACCCGCTTGGCAATATTCCACCGCTTAACTCCGAGCAGTTCCCTTTCGGCGCGACCGGGGTCCATCCGGTTCGCGGCATAAAGCTCGGGATCTAGAAGAAGTTCCGGCTTGGCATCATAGGAAAGAATCCACCGAAACTGCATTCGGCGATTTAGGTACTCCGCCAGGCGGCAATGCAGGAGATTGTCATTCCACTGCAAATCTGCCACGGGGGCGTTCGGGTAACCCTGCGCTTCGAAAGACGTCTGATAGAGCTTCTGCGACTTCTCCAGATAAGGGGGATCGAGATAAGCCAGGACACGATCTGGAATTAGATCTGCATACCATTCTGGAACGTCAGCGAGGGTATCTTTCCAATCCTTGCACCACACGTCGACCAGACGGTTGGCGTCGTATAGTTGCCCCACATACCGGATGCGCTCCGCCAATGCTTCCACATTGTATCGGCAACCTATCGAATACTTCGACTCCTGCCGACGTCCGCCGATCGGTCCAGCACTTCCATGCAGGATGCCTGAAAATGTAGTCCGGTTCAAGAATAGGCACTTCATGGCCGTCTCAAAACGTGCCGTTGACTCCGACATTCCGGGAGACGGAATCCAAGATCGCCAAAAATCCCAACGACCTAGAGCTGTCACGCCACCCTTACTGACGTAACGAACGTGCTCCTCCGTCATTCTGTCTACGAGATTTTCTGTGTCGGAAGCAGCAACTTGCCAAAATGCCGCGACGAGTGGATCCGCATCAGCCAATAGAATGCGATTTACAATTCCTGCTCCAACGAGCCGTAGAGAGGTGGAGGCGCCACCGGCAAAAGGCTCGACAAGTAGATCTACATTTCTAGTCTGAGAGGACTTCTTCGCCGCCTCGATCAATTGGCTAATAAGGCTCGACAAGCCAGTCTTCGCACCTGGGTACCGAAGTGGAGTCTGATATCTACCCAAAGCGAGAGGATGCGTGATGCAGCCCACTTCTAGATCGGCCGATGACCGACCAGAGATGCTGCGCGGCGCGCTCGGAATCGCTGCAAGCCGTGCGTTATGCGACGGCAAGTCAGGCGCGCTGGGCCAGACTTCGGAAACACCTGAAGCTCTCACCGAGCTCATGCAGCCCCTCCCACTTCGTCGCTACGGGTTCGGTGTTGACGCGTTACCCAAGCCTAGCTTGTGCTCCGCAACTAGCCTCAACACGTCGGTACCGACACCGATGGGGAAAGCCGCCTTACCGTGCGCAACAGCAACTGGGATAATTCCATCCTGATACATGGATGACCCTGTCCGGTCAATGACGTCCAGGATGGCCGGCAAGGTCGGGTAGCCAGCAGGACCCGGCTGCCCTCCTCCAGCGTCATACGCAGCGCCTCGCTCAGGCATGACGGTTGGTACGACGATACGACCATCCTTGGCCCGATAGGCGAACTTCCGCCCCCAGTAAGTTTCTTTTCCGTAAGCAGCCGGATTATCCGTATTCGTTATAACTTTGACGACTTCTTGGTCGCAGACAAGCAAGTCGCCAGGTTGAAGTACGTCATGACGAGCGAGCTGACGAGCGTAGTCAACCATTGCCCCCGTCTTTTCTAGGCCACAGATGTACGGTCCGTGTCCAGGGGTGGTTGAGGCCATCGCCTGGAAGTACTCTTGAGCGCGGCCGCGGAGCTTAGCCGGCGGTCCGTACATAGCCAGAGGGCCATCCACGATAAACAGCGTGGAACAAAGCAGTTCATTTCGCGACTGCTGCCAAAGCAGGCTAGTCAGTCCGACAAGGACCAGTAGCTCCAGCACGGACATCAGTCGACCGAGAGCCGACTCGTTGGCGCCTTCCTCAGTAACTTCCTCATGAATGCGCAGGACGTCCGTTGGATACAGAGGTTCCTTACACAAAGGGCAGCTTCCACCACGGAAGGGAATTGCAATATCCTTGGCACTGCACTCGCTGGACGGACAGTTCACTGGTACTTCGACAGCTGGCTTCCCTGGCTCTCCATGAAGCAGGAAGAGGAGATCGAGGAGAGACTGATTGAGTCGATTAACCTCAACTTTCTTGCTTCTGAATATACGATCGAGGTTTTCCCTCCAAGACGTACTAATGCCAATTCCTGGTCGACTATAAGCACCAGCGACAGGCAGGTCTAGTGAGACCAGGGCGGTGTTCACTGCCTGCTCAATCGCAACGGGGTCGACGAAACGGGCCGCCTTCTGGAACTCCATGGCACCCAAGTCAACATAAGCCGCAGCCGCTTGAGCATACCCATACACGACGGACGGTAGCCCGTCGCGGACGCGTTCAGTTATCCGCGATCCATCGATAGCAATCGCCGATGTGAGCTGCGTTCCCGCGGAGGGTGACGGGAATTTCCCGGCACGCTGAATTTTTGGGGTAAGCCACTGAAGATCCCCTACTTCCTCGGCAGGAACGTAGAAGCTCGCCTTATCCGCCAGAGCACGCAACGCTGCAGTTGTGTGGCCCACCCGTGATGCCCGCTCCGGGGATCCATTCACAGTCTCGTATGGCATGGAGAACCTAGGCCTTCTAGTTCTTAGGCGCCAAGGGCGGGTCGCCCGCTGCCGCCCTAGCTTCATTCACCAGATTTGCGTCATACCTGTCAATCTGAACCGGAACAATATACGGAGAAGACAAGGTCTTCATGCGCACATATCCTCGATCCTCTGAGGAAAGGATTGCCGGAGCGAAGGCACCAAAATCATAGAACTTTGCCAGCTCCTGCAGTTCCTTGGTGTTATTCAGGTGCGCCACAACCCAGTTCGCAGTGTTAGCCTTAACCTGGTGCGCTACACCGGATACTTCCTGGGTTGCATAGGTCATTCCGATATTTAGCTTGGCTGCTTCCTTAGCAAGTTTCACCCATACATCGCCATCGTCCTTGTACTTATCTGACGAAAACAGGTTATGCGCTTCCTCGAGCATTACCTGAATTGAGGGTGGCACGGCTCCAGAAGTGAACACTGACGTCTGCTTTGCTAGGAGTCGACGCGTAATGTTCTCCGACAGCGTTTTAACGATGGGCGGAGCACCCACGTGGAGGTCAACGATAACAATCCTCCCCTGAGTCAACTCTGCGTAGATTTCCTCGGCGGGATCAGCTTGCGTTGCCTCGTTGTGGAATTCCTTCAAATCCAGCAGGTTTCGCCATCCCCGAACATTTCCGGACTGCCCGGTTTGCCCTGTGTAGATAGGCTCAGTAGAAGTCCAGCGGACATCGTCACAGAACTTCACGGCTTCAGCATCACCGGCAACTCGCAATTCGATGATTGCGTCCACCACGTCGCGAATATCGCTACCCTTTACCGCGAAGGTAGTCCTCCCTGCCGGAGTGAAGAGCTTCCTATTGCCATTCTTTTGCTCGACAGCGTCGCGCAGCGGTTCCTTCATCGCGACAAGCACCGAGAATGGGCGTGTGGTCCCAGCGTTGTACTTAGGGAGCGCAAAGCCGGCGCGAATGAGCGACGCGTACAGAATCAATCGTCCCCTCTGCGCGCGCGTCGTCTCACCGAAGTCCCCTTGGACATCCGTGAACCTGGTTACCGCAAAGTCATTGATATAGCCAGCCGACCCGTCGGACCGCAGTTTGTCGGCGATCAACCCCTGCACGGCCCCGACTTGGTCAGGATCGAAGAAGTTAATGCCAAGCGGTCGAACATGCGGCTGTTTACCATCGGCCCCGAACTTGAAGATGCGGACGTGTTTGTCGCCGATCGCCGCAATCTCCGTCCCATCCTGGGTGTTTGGATTCGCGTACTCGCCTTGAGGGTCGAAGATCAGTTGACCAATCGGTCCCTCACCATTGGCCCGCCGCCGCTCAGACACGACAAAAGTTCGAGCAATGATAATCTTCGCTGTGTTGGATTTACCCATACGGGTCATGCCGAGCAGGCCGGTTTTAGTGCCGATGAAGTCGTGAATATTGACCGTTACGGCCGAGTCGTCCTGCTTAGCTGCCTTAGCACGCCGACGCGTGGCCGAGTATCGCACAGCACCAATGCGTACACGTTCCACGTCTTTCTCGGAAGGCTTCAGGTATGAGGCAATTTCCGACAGCCCATCCCCGATTGGCTTTAGGACTCGGTAGGTCGACGTGGCGTAGAAATTATCAACATCCGCGCCAAAATCCAGGCGCTTACTACCATCGACATCTGTCTCATAGAACGTCCCCAAGATTCGACACCGGAGACCAGTGAATGAAACCCGATTCTTCGTGAAAGGGTCGAGGTTTACGTCCAAGACGACAGAGGGAGAGGCGTCGCCATTGCTCGACAGCGCAGCTCGCAGCGCTTCCTCTCGGACTGCATGCAGGTCTGACTCCATCGCAAGCGGAGCAGTTCCATCTACACGCAACAGCAGCACTTCGTCGTCATCATGGGAGTCCCCATCAATGTCGCGCGCCGTAGCCAGAAGGAATGTGTACTGCGGAATACCGCCAGCTTCGAATTTCCACTTGTCATGCGTGAGGACGATCGCCTCGGTGTAGTCAAGACGATGGATCGCTCCGATACGCATCGACCGGTCCTCTGCGAGGAGCGTCGACTCAAGAAGAGTGCCGGCCCCTACACCTGGAAACAGCGAAACGGACACTATTCCTCCCCCTGGGATGCATGTGCGAGTGACATGTTCTCACAGCGTGCACATGGCCTTAAGAGGATCAATAACTCGCACTACAACTGACTGAAAGTTGCCTATTGGCTGATTTCTAGTGTCATGCCCACTTCAGATCGCTTGCGACGCCAGCCGGCCGCTGAGCGGATAAGGGTGTGCGGTGCTCAAGCAGGCGGTGGACTATCCGTGGACTCGCCGAGGCTTGGAGGCCCCGCTCTGACCCCTGACCTGCTGCGTTGTGCTGGCACCAAGCGGCCTCCGGAGCCGTGTGCGCAGGGTTCGAATCCTGTCGGGGCACCCTGCATGAGGTGCCCAAAGACCCGTCGCAAGCGGAAGCGCTGAGGCCGGCGTCTTCGCGTTTGTGCAGGCGTCTGCGGTCCGGAGTGGCCGGGAAGGCCGACGTGGCAACAGACGGGGCAGCCGGACCCCGGCGGCCAGCCGGGGTTGGGCGAGCCCGGTGATGGATACGAGCCGCCGCGGCAGCATGGGCACGTCGGTGCTCTGGGCGCCGTCGTAGGTGTGGAACTCGTCGAGGGCAACGTATGCGTGTGCGGAGTCGTGTCACAGCCGATGGTCATCGGGTCGCTGGAGGAGCAGGTCCAGCATCTTTTAGTGGTGATCAGGATGTGCCGGAGCGGCGGGCGCTCTGCTCGGTCCGCGGTGCGATCCGTATTCTGGCGTCCGCCCGCCCGGCTCATGACCACCCGTTACGTACGGAGGCAGCTCCCGTTGAACACGGACCTCAGTTTGGTCACCGGCGTTCGGCAGACGTTGGCTGTCGTGCTGCCGGTGCGGTTCGCCGCGGTCGTCGGCTGGCGGACTGGGCCCATACCCTTCGAGCTCGGCAGCCGTCGGGCCGATGCCGTCACCCGGCAGACGTATTTCACTCCGGCTGCCGCGCGTGCCCTCTATGGCACGGCTGAAAGGCCCTGCCGCTGGCACCGGTTCATGGATGTGCGGCACGAGGCCCTGCATCTGAGGGGGGTCGAGTTACTGCGTACCGCCACCGCCCGTCATCCGGATCATGGGCTGGCGGTGTTGCACTTCGACGTCGAGGGGCCTGCCCTCCTGGAGACGTTGCGGGCCATCGGTCATCGCAGCCCTGCCGCCTCCGATCCGCTCGACGGTCCACTCTCGCCTTGGGTGCTGCTGGCCGGGATCGCCGAGCCTCGCGGTGCTGCTGCCCCGTTCGCGATCGCCCGCCCGTATACGGTCGCGTTCCTCACGCCTGGCGTACAGCACACCCCGGCGCTGCGGCAGGACGGCCGGCTTCCGGAGAGCGCCGATCGCTGGCTCTGGTACCTCGCCTCGCGGTCCACGGAGGCCGATGTGCCCACCCCGCTGGAGCACTGGCCCGAACGGTCGCAACAAGCGGTGCGCATATCCGCCGACTGGAGCGCTCTGGTGCTGCGCCACGGCGCGGCCTTCCTCGGACACCGCGCCGACTCGGGCGACGGGGACTTCTACGGCTTCGCGGAGTTGCACGGCCGCACTGTCTACCTCGACGCCCTGCTGCTCGGCAGCGTCCAGCGCGATCACATCGACGAGCTGACCGACGGTCTCTCCGGTGTCTTCGACGGCCCGAAGCTCGCCCGCCGGGTGTCCGCTCTCGAACGGCACATCGCCACGTTCCGCAGCACCTACTGGCGCCAGCATCTCACCGCCCACGGGCCGGCCAACGAACTGCTGCTGAGTTTCCAGAGCCAGTACCGCCTCGCGGAGCGCTTCGAGGAGATCCTCGCCGAAGCGGCGGACTACGCACGGTTGGTACAGACCCAGGAGAGTCAGCAGATCGCGGGCGCGCTCGGGGTCCTGACCATTCTCGGCCTGCCTGTCGGTACGGCCCTGAGCATCCTCCAGGTACTCGGCACCGGGGGAGCCGTCGCCGTCGTCGTGGCGCTGGTCGCCGCGCTGGCCGCCACGGCACTGGTCCTCACCACACGCTACGGCCGCCTCGTGCTGTCCTCACTGCGCGGGACGGGGCCCGGCGACAGTCGATGACACCGGTCCCCGCTCCCCCGCGGGACGGGTACGACGGCCGGATACTGCCTGGGCCCGCCTTTGATCATGCGCTAGCTTGCTCTCCGCGGACCTGGGCGAAGAGGATGCGGATCACGGGGTGACGGTCAACGAGGGGGAGCCGCTCCGGCTGTACAGAAAGGCGCTGAGGTACGCGGAATCGGACCCCGAGGTCTTCCTCGGCACAGCGAGGAGAGCAGCGGAGTCGATCCTGTTGGACATCGCCGTGCGGGAGGCGGTCGGCTCCAGGCCGACACTCGAGTCCCTGCTGACCGTGCTCACCGCGAAGAACCTGGTGCCGCCCAGGGTCGTGCTCGCCGTGCGGACCATCCAGAACTACGGCAACTACGGCAGTCACGCCCAGGACGGATCGGTGGAGGAGATCTCCGCCGAGGACGTCAGGCCGTGCCTCAACGCCTTGACCCAGTTGGCCGTCTGGTACGGGCAGACGAGCAGATCGCTCGCCGAGGAGGCCGTGCGGCACGAACTCTCCGACCACCGGCGCAGTACGGGCACGACCCGGCTCGCGGACTCCACGCTGATCGTGGTGAAGGCCGTCCTGCTGGGCTGCGGCCTGGAGAAGGCGCTGGCACGGCGGAACCACCGTGTGGTGCCGTTGCAGCTCCCCTGGTCCGACAATCTCGTGCGGGACGTGTCGGCCCGGCTCCTCGACGCCGCGGTCTACAACGAGCAGCGCACACTTCGCCTGCTGGAGACGGACGAGGCGGTCCGGGACCAGGTGGTGACCGTCGGGCGGGTCGGCTACTCGATGGGGGGCCGCAATTTCTACCTGCTCGCCGCCCGCGGTGGCCGGTGGGGCGGTGTGACGGCTCAGGAGTTCCTCGCGGATCCGGCCGGTGCGCAGATCGCGGTACCCAAGCACAGCGACATGTTCGACAACCTGCTCTCGGCGCTGTCGACCGACGAGGCGGGCCTCGCGGACATGGGGATCAGTGTTCTCGACGTACCGCACCATCTGGGGCTGGAGTTGTTCCATCTGAACCCGGACGTGCTGGCGGTGGGCGGCCAGAACCTGCGCATGCACGCCCGGGACGACGATGCCTACTTCGAACTCCTCAACTCCGACATGCTGCCGGCGCCGACCCAGGCGCGGCTGCGTTCAGCCGCCGCCAACCTGCTCATCGCGAACCGGGCCTGGCTGGAGGAGCTGGATCTGCGTCCCGGGGAGCTGCACCGGGAGCTGATGCGGTCGTTCCACGAGTGCGGGTCCGACGACGAGATGTTCGAGCGTCTGGTCCGCGACCTGGTGACCCATGCCGCGTTCCCGCCGGAGACGCTGCCTGACAGCCGTGAACGGCTGGTGCGGCACGTGCTGTTCGAGAGCTACCGCTGGGGCCGGCCGTGAGCGCACCGAAGCGCGTGCTGGTCGTGGGCGGTGTGAACTTCGACGTCATCGCCCGGGCCGACCGGCTTCCCTCGGAGCACGAGAAGCTGCGGGGCAGGGAATGCTCCGTGCTGCCGGGCGGCGCCGCGTCGAACACCGCCGTGGGGCTGGTGCGGCAGGGCTGCGCCGTCCGGCTGGTATCCGCGGTGGGCGACGACACGGCGGGCGCTATGTGCCTGGAGGTGCTGGACGCGAGCGGTGTCGACACCTCACTGGTTCAGGTGCAGGCCGGGGCTCGTACGAGCATGGCCGTCGTGCTGTCGTCGGGTGCCGGAAAGCGGATGCTGACTTTCGCGGGAGCGGACCGCGGTCTGGCGTTCGACGCCGTCACGGAGGAGGACGTGCGCACGGCGGATCACGTCCATGTCATCGGGGATCCCACTCCCCCGCTCGGACGCGTCGTCGCACTCGCGCACCTGGCCGGGCGAAGCGTCTCCATCGAGTGGAACGGCAGGGACATGGGCTCGCTCGCGCACGGAGCGTCGCTCAACTTCATGAACGCCGATGAGGCCGCGCGCCTGCCGCAGTCCTACCAGGCGTCCGACGTCATCGGGACAGCGCGGCGCACGGCGGAGCTGGTGTCCGGTGATGTGATAGTGACGCTGGGCGCCGAGGGCGCCGTGTGGGCCACTGCCGACGGTCAACTGTTTCGTGAGCCCGCCGTGCCGGTGGAACCATTGGACAGGACGGGCGGCGGCGACGCGTTCGACGCGGGCGTCATCGCCGGCTGGCTCAACGGCGAGGCGCCGACGGCCTCCATGCGGCGAGGCCTCGACGCGGCACGGCATGTGATCACGAGAATTGGAGCTCACCCGTGACGAGATGGCTCGGTGTTGCACTGCTTCCGCGAGCGGACCATCTGCGGGCCGCCGTCCGGCTCCAGAGAGACGTCGGCGGTGAGGTGCGTCTGCAGCCTCCGCTGCATCCGGACGGCAATCTGCCTCATGTGACGTTGTTTCAGGGTCCGTTCGGAGACTCCCTCGTTCCGGCAGAGGCGCTGGAGCTGATCGGCTCGGCGGCGGTCGAGAGTGGTCTGCACGGCGAAGTGTCCCTGTCCACCACGGGTGTGGTCTACCAGCCCACCGGCTGGCTGTTCCTGGCCCTGGAGCGTCCGCCGCTGCTCGAAGCGCTACAGGAGGCCGCACTTGCCGCGCTGGACCGGCATCTCGACCGGGCGGCCTTCGACGGCGGCAAGGACGTCTCCCGGTTCACCGAAGACGAGCGGGCCAGCTACGAGCGTTACGGCTATCGGTACACCGGCAAGGCTTACGCACCGCACGTGACGCTGGGCCGCGCCGAGGAGGAGACCGCCCTGGAGCTGGTCCGCACCGCACGGGACCGGGTCAGCCTCCCCAAGGAGTGGGTGTTCGACCGGCTCAGCTTCTACGTCATGGGTGAGCACGGCGCCCACGCGGAGACCCTGCTGGAGCGACCGTTGGGCCGGAGGTGACGGACCGTCGGCAGCTGCTGACGGTTGCCGAGGCGGCCGTGGACGAGGCGGTCGCTTGGCTGGCGACGGCCGGTGAGGGATGGTCGACCGCGCGGTTCAAGGCCTCTGGTGAGGAGGTCACCGCTGCCGACATCGAGGTGGAGTCCCGGGTGACGCGGGTGTTGACCGCCCGGACACCGGGCGTCCCGGTCGTCGGGGAGGAGTCGTCGACGGCCGGGGCCCCGCTGCCCGCACGCTGCTGGGTGCTCGACCCGATCGACGGGACGATGAACTTCGCCCGGGGCGCGCCGATGTATGCGGTGTCGCTGGCGTATGTGCGGAACGGTAACCCGCTGGTGGGTGTCGTGGAGGCGCCTTCCCTCGGCCGGCGCTGGACGACGCCGGGCCGCCGCCCGGAGAACGCTCGTCCGCCGGCCGAGGACGTGGGCCGCGCGGTCGTCGGTGTCTCCGGCACCGGGGCAGGCACCGGCACCAGCAGCGGCTCGGGGCGCGGCAGCGCGCGACGTGTCCTCGACCGCGTCCAGGACGAGGCCTACCGGGTCCGGATGCAGGGCTCGATGGCGCTGGACCTGGTGGGCGTGGCAGAGGGCTGGTTGGACGCCTGTGTGTGCATCGCGCCCAAGCCGTGGGACGTCGCGGCCGGGGTGGCGTTGTGCCGCGAGCGGGGGCGGGCGGTTCTCGGCGCCGACGGCACGGCGTTCTCCTTCGACTCGCCGGTACTGGTGGCGGGCACGCCCCAGGTAGCCCTGCGGCTCGCCGAGCTGTGGGAAGACAGCTGAGCCGGCGGGTGAGGCGGACGTCGCGCGAGGTGGAGCCGAACCGCTGCGTGAACACACGTACGGTAACGGTTGCTTGACGGGCCGCCCGGCTGACCCGTGACGCCGTTCGCCCAGGAAGAGGGCGCCTCGGGTCGTTCACCAACGCCGATCTACGTACGTTGAGTCAGCGTACGCACACTCTGAGTGGACGGTACTCATCACGCGGAGCGACGATGGAGCCGAGTCAGAAGCAGTACGGCGAGGCTGGTGCGCGGGAGGTGGCCGACGGTGGCCTACGGCAACACGGACGACGGCGTTGCGGAAACGACTACACGGGGAGCGGGAGTCTGCACCGAGCCGAGCACGTCGGACAGTCTGCGCACCTTCGGCGCGTTCCTCCATGCCTTACGGGAGCATGCGGGCCTGAGCCGCGAGGAGTTCGCGGACCTGGTCGGCTTCTCCAAGCACACGGTCGCCTCGATCGAGCAGGGCCGGCGGATGCCGGACCGCGACTTCGTGGAGCGCGCGGAGAAGGCTCTCGGCAACACGGGGGCGTTGCGGAGGGCCGCGCCGCACCTGTCGCGGCAGGCGGGGCTGGCGAGTTGGTTCCGGCAGTGGGCACGCTTGGAGACGCAAGCGGTGACCTTGTGGACCTACGAGTGCCGGGTGATTCCCGGGCTGCTCCAGACGGAACGGTATGCGCGGGCGGTGACAGAGAGCGTGCCGCCCGTGAAGGACGAGGAGCGGGTGGCAGAGCAGGTTGCCGCCCGGCTGGAGCGCCAGCACCTGTTCGAGCGCAGGCCGCCGATCGCGTTCAGCTTCATCATCGAGCAGGCACTTGTCGAGCGCGGTACGGGCGGCCCTGACGTGATGCGGGAGTTGCTCGACCATCTGCTGGAGCGGTCGGTGCAGTTCAACGTCGAGTTGCAGATCATGCCGCGATATCAGCCGGACCATGCTGGGTTCGACGGTCCGTTGAGACTCCTCGAAGCGCAGGACAACAGGTGGTTCGGCTACGCGGAGGGCCAGCGTGGGGGCATGCTGGTCTCGGACCCGAAGGAGGTCAGCATCATGCTCCAGCGGTATGCGAGACTGCGTTCACAGGCTCTCAACTCCGAGGATTCCAGGGGCCTGCTGAAGCGACTTCGAGGAGCGCTATGAGCAGCATCGACGAACGGGCTTGGTTCAAGAGCAGCTACAGCGGTTCCGACGGTGACGACTGCGTCGAGGTGGCGAAGGGCAGCCGGGCCGTCCACGTCCGGGACTCCAAGGATCAGCGGAGCCCCGAGCTGGCACTCTCCCCCACCGCGTGGAGCGACTTCGTCACCTACGCCGCTCAGGGCTGACCCGCAGGCGAACAGCAGCGCCCCGCACTGGACCCTTCCGGCGCGGGGCGTTGTCACTCTCCGGGATGGCGGCATCCACTTGTCCTGTGCAGGGGAAGGGATCAGCTTCGTTGGAAGAACTCGATCTCTGCCAGGGCCAGGTGACGGCCGGAGGTCAGGCCCACGGGTGAGCGCAGGGTCAGGCGTACCGTCTTCACGTCGCTGATGCCGGTGGGGATGGTCTGCGGGCCGGGTTTGTCGCTGAGGGTGAGTTGCTTGTGCTGCTTCTTGCCGTCCTGCGTCGTCACCTCCAAGTCCATCTGGAGTGCGCGTGCCTCCCGGGTGTACCTCTCCGGTTCCGCGGACGGGCCGTTGGTGATGATCAGGTCCACCAGACGGAACGGCTTGCGGAAGGTGTACGTCACGGAGGCGCCCGGCGCGGGTGCGCCCCAGTAGCTGTTGCTCAGCCCGTCCGTGGTGTTCTTCGCCGGGTGCCGGGGGGACTCGGCGCTCGCCTTGATGTCCACCGGGGTGATGGGCTGGGCCTTGCCCAGTTTGTCTCGGGTGTCCTGGAACAGCGCGCGTCCGGCGGGGAGCAGCAGGAGACCGCCGGCGCACAGCGCCAGGACCACGGCCGTGATCACCAGGAATCGCACAGCCCGGCCCGAACTCGCCCTTGCCCTGCGGCGGAACGGCCACATGGTCCGCCACCAGGGCAGCGGTACGGGCTGCGCGGCGGGTGCGAGTGGGGCTGCGCAACGCCGACAGAAGCGGCGGTCCGGTGGGTTGGGTGTACCGCAGGAGGGGCAGGGCACGCCTGCCACCTCGTCGGGCACTTCCACGGGGCGTACGACGGGGCGGGGAGCCACCGGCTTCGCGGGGCGCACGGCCTGGATGGGATCGACGGGCTGGATGGGTTCAACGGGGCGGATGGACGCGGGAGTCGGCGGCTCGGGGGTGGGGGCGGCATCGGCGGTGCGGGGGGCATCGGGGGTGTGGGAGGGCCTGTCGTCAGCGGCAGGCGGGCGGGGGGCGGGGCTCGTTGTTGCGTTCTGGGCGGAGGCGGGCACGGAGTTCCCGGTACCGCTGTCACTGTCCCCGGGGCGTGGGTCCGCGGCAGGTTCCGGGGGCGTCCTCTGCGCCTCGCCGCGGTCGCGGTTCGTCAGTCGCGCACGCAGGGGCGGGCCGTGGCCGGGCGCGGAGGACGCCGGCTCCGAAGCCGAAGGCCGGGACGGCTCCGGGGGTGTGGTCGGTGTCGGGGGCTCCGGCGACGTTTCCGGAGACGCCGGGTCCGGCGCTGACGTGCTCGGAGGGGGCGTGCTGGTCGACCAGCCCAGGTAGGTGCCGCAGTTGCCGCAGAAGTCGTCTGTGGGGGCGTTGGACGCACCGCACGCGGGGCAGGCGCGCATGGCGTCACCTTCCTTCGTCGGTGGGCTCGTCGGTGGGTGGGCCGGGGAGGATCTCCAGGCGGCAGGTGGTGTGGATCGGGCGCATGGTGTTGACGACCTCGCGGATGCGGGCCGGGTTTGGGGGCGCCTCGTCGGACGGCCATACGCGGACCAGGACCTCGGTGGGGGGCTCCGGGGGGAGGTCGGTGCCGGGGGTGTTGGACCATACGGCGGTGCCGTCGTCAGTGACTTCGGCGTGGACGCCGAGGGTGAGTCGGAGGGCTTCGGTCAGGCCGCGTCTGGTGCCGCGCCAGCGGTGGAGTTCCACGGCGCGGAGCACTGCCTCGCGGCGGCGTTGCAGCGGCCAGCGGGGGTCGTGCGCCGCGCCGACCCAGGAGGCGAGCCAGGCGAGGAAGTCGGGTGGGGTCACCCGGGGATCGAGGTAGGCGGGCAGGTTGTCGAGGGTGGCGAAGACCGGGGCGAGGACGGTGTCGAGGCCGGCGGTGAAGCGTTGCGCGAAGTCGTCGTCGGCGTAGAGGGCGGGGAGTTGCTCACCGATCGGGTACCGGCTCGGCAGGCCGGGGATCGCGGCGCGGCTCATCCGCGTGCCTCCGGCTCCAGGGCCGTGACGACCACCTGGTGCTGGTGCGAGAAGACCAGCGCGCCGGGCGCCACGTCGATGCGGTCCGTCGGTGCGCCGCGGCGCCCGGTGATCGGGTCGGCGGGGAAGAGCTTGATCTCCTCGACGAGTGTGTTGCCGGTGGCGCGTTGGAGGACGCCGAAGACGTCGCCGTACTGGACCGGTCGTCCGAACGGCCAGCCGGTGCCGTCGGGGCCGCCGACCAGCGGGTTGAGGTGGCGGAACAGCGCGGCGAGTGCCGCGTCGCGGACGCGGTCGGTGTCGGCCGGGGCCGCCGCGAGCCTGGCGACCACGGTGACCCCCTGGTAGACCGGCGGTTCGACGACGAGGCGGGTGCCGATCAGGCGTCGTTCGTCGAGGCTCTTGGCGATCGCCCGGAGTACCTGGTCGGAGGGGATGAGCTGCTCGAAGCGGAGGCGGTCGTCGCCCTCGTCGGCGACCGCGTCCGGCACCACCAGGACCCGCACCGCGCCCGGACCGTCGGCGGCGGGCAGGCAGCGGACCCGGCGTACCGAGGGGGCGGCCTGGCGGCTGATGATCTCGTAGTCCTCGGCGGTGACCGCGCGTTCCTGTATGCGCAGGGCGTCCGGCGCGCGCAGCTTGGCGTTGGAGACGGTCTCGCCGGCGACGCCGCCGCGGGCCGCCTCCCGGTTGACGACCCGCGCCACGTACGGGACGGAGCTGCGCAGTACGGAGATCGCGCCGCGGGCGACGTTGCCGGCGGGGCCGCCGCCGGTGCGGTAGCGGGCCACCCGTATCCGGGCGCCCTTGGGCGGTACGGCGCCGCACTGGCGCAGGGTGCCGTCCGGTTCGCGCAGCGCGGGCGGGAAGGTGAACTCGCCGGTGGTGGCGTTGACTTGGACGTGGCGGTCGGCGGGGCCGGAGCGGCCGAAGTGGTCCACGACGTGCCAGCGCTGCCAGCCCTCGGGGGAGGACACCTCCAGCACCGGGGGTTCGCCGTCGAGGAGGACGGGCGGGCGGCCGAGCCGGAACGTCTGGCCCGGGACCCCCTCGGAGGTGCCGAGCGGGACGTCGGTCTCGGTCTCGGCGTGTTCGACGGACATGGTGCCGCCCACGGTGAACACCGACGCCTCGCGCACCGTCGGGGACTCCGAGTAGAACGGCTGGCCCGGCTCCGCCTCGGTGACCCGGCAGCGCAGCCAGCCGGCCCGGGTCCCGCCGATCACCGACGCCGTGTGCCCGGGCGGTACGTACACGACGACCTCGCCGGGCCGGTTCAGGCCGCCGGTGGTGTCCTCGCCGGTCTCGCACGGCTGCCAGCCGCCGCCGTCCCACGCCTCCCACACCAGCGGGGGCTGGCGGGGGTCCACGCCGATGCCTTCGACGCGGCTGTCCAGGCGCACCGCGACGACGCAGCGCGGCACCGCGGCCGGGAGGCCGAACAGCAGAGCGTCGCCGGGCTGGGGGGCCGCCTGGAAGACGGGGATGTGACGGCCCTCGGCCAGCTCGCCGGTCCGGTCGGTCTGGTCGCCGGTGCGGGGTGCGGTCACCAGGCGGGTCAACTCGGATGGGATGATGCGGAGTTCGTCGGTGGTCGTGAACACCACGGCCTCGTCGCTCTCGCCGCCCGCCGTGGTCACCTCGGTGCCCGCGGGAAGCGTCACCGTGTCGGGCTGCGGCGCCGACAGCCAGAAGTCGACCTCGGCCACCGCCGCGGCCGGCGGGAACAGGCGGATGCCGAGCAGGTCGAGGAACGCGGTGTAGTTCTTGTCCGGGACCCGGTTCAGCCGGTACAGCAGCTGGTCCACGAGGTAGGCGAACGTCTCGATGAGGGTGACGCCGGGGTCGGAGACGTTGTGGTCGGTCCATTCCGGGGCGCGCTGCTGCACGTACCGCTTCGCCTCGTCGACGAGTTGCTGGAACCGCCGGTCGTCCAGGTTGGGGGAGGGCAGGGTCATCAGCCGGCGCCCCGTTCCTCGGCCCCCTCCTCGGAGGGGATCGTGTAGAAGGGGAAGACCAGGTTGCGCCGGTCGTTGGTGGATCGCAGGGTGTAGTGCACGTCGATGTAGAGGGTGCCGTCCTCGACGGCGTCGTAGGCGACCACCACGTCGTCCACGGCAATGCGCGGCTCCCAGCGCTCCAGGGCCTCGCGCACCTGTTGCGCGATGCGTCCGGCGGTGGCGCCGTCGCCGGGCGCGAAGACGTAGTCGTGGATGCCGCAGCCGAACTCGGGGCGCATGGGGCGCTCGCCGGGCGCGGTGCCCAGGACCAGGCGGATCGCCTCCTCGATCTCCCTCTCCCGCTCGACCATGCCGATCCCGCCGGTCGGCCCGACCCGCATCGGGAAACCCCAGCCGCGGCCGATGAACCGCTCGCTCATCACACGCCCCCGATCAGCACGGTCGGGTCGCCGCCGGAGATCATCGCGCCGCACGTGGTCTTGTCACGCATCCGGGCGGCCGGGAGTCCGCCGATGAGGACCTGGCCCGTGGCGAGGGCGGCCGGGTCGGGCATGATCACGTTGCCCGGTCCGAGGGCCAGGTGCGGTGGCAGCGCGCAGGTGTGCAGGCTGCCCACGACGGCGGCGGGACGGCCGCCGATGAGCACGCTCGCGACCGCCGCGGCCGCGCCGGGCGGCGGCGTGGCGATCACGCCGCCGTGGTTGGTGGGGTCACCGGAACGGGCTGCGGCCGGCATGCGGTGCTCCTTTCGTCCTTCGTCGGTTACGGATTCGGGCCGGCCTCAGTTGATCCGGAGCAGCTTGGCCTTGAGGACGCCCAGCAGGCCGCCGTCGATGGTGACGTCCGTCCTGCCCGTGACCTTGACCGAGGCGCCGTCGATCCGGACCCCGGCCGTGGCCTCCAGGTCCACCTGCCGCCCCTTGACGGTCACGTTGCCCTGCCGTGCGTCCAGGGTGATGCCGGTGCCGTCGAGCACGACGGAGGTGAGGGGGCTGCCCCGCCCGGCGTTCACCGTCACCTCGATCCGGTCCCGCCGGTCGTCGAGGCGTACTTCCAGGCGTTCGTCGCCGGTCACGAGTCTCAGTCCGGACGGGCCCGGGGCGGCGGCGTCCAGCAGTTCCACCCGGTGTCCCGAACGCGACACGACGGAACGGCGGTTGACCTTCCCGGTCGTCCTGTCGATGAGCGGGACGTCGTGCGGGGAGGGCTGGTCCACGCCGTTGTAGAGGCCGCCGATGACGTACGGGCTGTCCAGCAGGCCCTGTTCGAAGCCGACCAGGACCTCGTCGTTGACCTCGGGGCTGACCACGCCTCCGCCGCCCTTGCCGCCCCACTGCACGGTGCGCACCCAGTCGGTGACGTAAGTGTCGTCCAGCCAGGGGAATTTGAGTCGTACGGCGCCGTTCTGGGCGCCGCCCGGTTCGCGTACGTCCGTCACCACGCCGATCGCCAGACCGGGGATGCGCGGGCCGCGGCTCGGCGCGTTCGCCCCGGTCACCAGGCCGGTCAGGGAGCGGTCCGGGCTGGCGCTGACCCACACCGTGGTCCGGTAGCCGCCGTGCGGTTCGATGACGTGCCGCACCGCGGTCGCGGTGTACCGGCCGGAGAAGTCCTGCCCGACGTTGCCGAGCGCCACCGGCCTGCCCGCCCGCAGCCTGGGGTTGCCCTCGGCCTCCGCCTCCAGTTCCGCGAATCCGGCGCTGACGTGGGCCGCGGCGGCGTCGGCGACCGCCTTCGTCTCGGCCTGGGTGCGGTACGGGGTGTCCGTGACGGTCAGTTTCGTCGACCTGCCGAACCGGGAGGCGCCCGCCGTCGGGCTCAGTCCCGGCACCACCGTGCCGCTGGTCACCGACGCCTTGCGGGCCACCAGGGGCCGCTTCGTGGTGACGTCCCAGCCGCGCACCTCCACCTGGGACGCGCCGTCCGCGGCCGACAGTGAGGCCCGCAGCGCCAGCAGGTTGCGGCCGTACTCCAGCACCATGGGGTTCCGGGTGGCCGGGGTCGACGGCGCGGGCGCGCCGGACGCCTTCAGCGGCCTGGTGAACTGCAGCAGCCCCTGGTCGTCGAAGCGCACCTGAGCGCCGCTCTCCCCCGCCAGGAACTGCAGGAAGTCCCAGTCGGACACGTTCGCCTGCGACAGCTGCCGGTAGGTTACCGGCACGGCTTCGACCCGGCCGCAGGCCAGCCCGGCCCCGGCGGCCACCTTGCGGACGATCTCCGCCGCCGTCATGTCGCGGTACGCCACCACCTTGCGGCCCCGCTGGAGGCGGTGCGCCTTGGAGTAGGCGCGCACGACCGTGAAGGAGCCGGTGTGGTCCCGGTCCAGTTCCAGGGCGGTCACCTCGCCGCTGAACAGCCGCTCGCGCACCTGCCCGGACACGGTCACCACCGACACCTTCAGCGGGGTGCCGATGGTGATGCCGGTGGCCTGGAGGAATTCGTGGTCGGGGTCGCGGAAGGTGAGCACCGCCGCGTCCGGCAGGCCGACGTTCTCGTCCACCACGCAGTTCACCAGCTGGGCGGCCCAGATCTGCGGGAGTTCGCCGGGCGCCTCCACGACGGGGTCCGCCGCGAAGGACCGGCCGCCGCGCGCCTCGGGTGTGGTCACCGGTCCTCCTCAGCGCCCGTGTCGCGCAGCCCCGGCACCACCAGTTCGGTGCCGGGCACGAGAGCCATCGGGTCGTCGATGTCGTTCGCCTCCGCGATGACCCGCCAGGCCGTCGCGTCGCCGTACTCCCGCCAGGCGAGCAGCGCCAGGCTGTCGCCCGCCACGAGGGTGTGCGTGCTGCGTCCGGTGCGCGCGCCGGACGTCGGGTTCTGGCCCGGCGCGTCGACGCTCGCCTCCTCGATGGACAGCTCGCAGGTGGCCCGCAGCGGCTTCCCGTCCACGTCGAACAGCGTGTACGTCACCGACAGGCTGGAGAGGACGCCGTCGAACGACGTCGTCCGCGCCGTGCCCCACTCGAACCGGACCCACGGGCTGGCCGGCTTCTTGCGGCCCAGGCTCGCCGGGGTCGGCACGCACGCCTTCATCAGCTTCTCCACCGCCAGTTCCACGGAGTTGTCGTGGGTGGCGGTGGCGTCCAGGAACACCTCGAGGCTCAGCCGGCGCGGGCCGCTGCCGACGAACTCGGGCAGCGCCGACTGCCCCGCCATCCGCGAGGGGGACCGCCGCCACTCGGTGGTCTTGTGCAGTTGCAGGGTGGAGGGGTTGAACTGGAGGCTCAGCCGGGCGATCGTCCCGCCGGGTTTCGCCCCGACGGAGGCCGGGGGCTCCTTCAGGGTCAGCTGGGCCCTGGTTCGGCTTGTGCGGGCCGGGGACACGGCGGGACCTCCTTCCGGGTGACGGACACGTGCCGGTGAACGGGTGGGTGAGTGGGAGCGGTTCAGGACGGGCGCAGGCCCTGGTGGGCGATCTCCAGGGTCTCCACCGCCGCCCGGGAGTCGGCGGGGTCGAAGGACGGGCCCTGCCAGCGCACCGGGACGATCCCGAGCACCTGCCAGCTGATGATCCGGGTCAGGTCCGGTCTCAGCGCCGCGATCTCGCCGTCCTTGGGCTCCACCCGCTTCAGCGTCTCGTCGAGCCAGCGGGCGATCTTCGCCGTGTCGGCGGTGACCGGCCGGGTGAGGGTGATGTTCGACCAGGTCACGCGGCCGGGCAGCTGCCAGGTGAAGCCGTTGTTGCCGCCTTCGGCGTACGTCTCCATCTCGACCTCGGCGCCCATGCCGGAGCAGGTGTGGAAGGCGCCCAGGTCGTTGCCGCCGATCGCGAGCCGGAAGAACACGCTCGTCGCGAAGATGCTGTCGGTCATGCGTCCGTCACTCGTCCGTCGGTCGTCGGTCAGTCGGTCAGGCGTTCAGTAGGGCAGTCGGCCAGTTGGGCAGTCGGTCGGTCGGTCACTTGTCGGTCAGGGGTTCGTCGCCCGTCGCGTGCCCTCAGCGGCGTCCGTCGTAGGGGCGGCCGGTGCGTTCGCGGCCGCGCCGCAGTTCGGTGCGCAGCAGCCGCGACACGGGGTCGAGCAGTCGGCGCGCCAGGTCGTCGAGGTCGAGGTCGGGGCCGGGGTCGTTTTGAGGGGTCCCGGGGCGGCGGGCGGCCGGCCGCGTCTGGCCGCGTGCCGGTACCTCCTTGACCTGTACGCCCGGTACGCCCTTGGGCAGGTCGGCGCCGCCCGTGCCGGTGGTGTCGCGCTGAACGGGGGTCGCCGGTCCCGTGGTCGGACCGGGGCCCGGCGCGACGGTGCGTGGCCGGACCACGGGGACGGTCGCCGCCGGTGCCGGGGCGGCCGACGGGCGGTCCGAGAGCGGCGGCGCCTGCGGGGCGGTCACCGGCAGGGGCTTCACCGGTACGGCGGTGGTCGCCGGGCGGAGCTGCGCGGGACGGACCACCGGGGCGCGCTGGACGGGTGCGGGAGCTGCGGGGGTGGCGGTCGCTCGTACCCCCGTGCCCTCGCCGTGTGGGCTGCGTGGTCCGTGTGGGCTCTGTGGGTCGTGTGATCCGTGTGGGTCATGTGATCCATGTGGGTCATGGGGTCCGAGGCAGGCGGTCGTGGCCCGCTGGATGTGCGGCCCGGTCGGCGCGTGGGCGGCGGACGGGCGGGATGCCGGGCGCCCGGAGACCCCGGCGGCCGGTGCGGTGCTCGGGGTGCTGTCGTCCGGGGAGGCAGCCGTGGCGGCGGGCCAGCGCGCCGCCACCACGGGACGGCCACCGGAGCGGGCGGCGGCCGACGACGCCGCTCCTTCCGGGGTCCGGGTGCTCAGGGTGAGCGGCCGGGCGGCGAGCAGCGCCAGGGAGCGGGGCGCGGGCATGGCGGAGTGTGCGGCGGAGCCGGTCACGGTGAGCGGGCTCGGGCCTGCCGGGCCGGAGGGCCCGGAGGGCCGGGCGCCGCTGGTGCCCGAGGCCACGGCCCTGGCCACGACCATCGGGGCCGGGGCGGCGGGGCCCTGGGACCGTTGCCTGCCGGAGCCCGTTCCGCCGGAGCTCGACCCACCGGGTCCCGACGCACCGGAGCCCAGCGCACCGGAGCCCGGCGCACCGGATGTCGTGCCGGGGAGTCGCGCGTTTCCTGCCGCGCCTTCCGTGGCTGCCGCGCCCGCTGGTGCTGGGCGGTCGGCCGCGGCCGCCGGGGGCGGTGTGACCAGCGGGGTGGCGATCCCGCTCGCGTGGTCCGCGGGGGGGCTCACCACGGTGGGTCCGTCCGTGAGGCGGCGCTGGACATCGGTCGCCCCCAGCAGCGGGGCGTCCGCGCCCCGCGCGCGGGGCGCGACACCGGCGGGCGGGGCTACCGGAGCGGTCGCGGGGTTCTGGTCCTGACGTACCGGGGCACGCTGGACGTCCGGGCCGGACACCGTACGGGAGACGCGGGCACCGGACGTGGCCGCACCGGGCAGTTCGGCGCTCGGAGGCAGCGCGGGCAGGGGCGCGCCCAGGCCGCCGCGCACGCGGGCACCGGTGTCGCCGGGGGCGGAGGTCCGACGGGGGGCGTCGGCCGGAGCTGCGGGTGTGGTTCCCTTCACGCCGCTCGTACCGCCGTCGTCCGGCTCCGGGGTGTCGGCCTGGCGCTGGACTACGGGCAACGTCGGGGCGGACGCGGCTGCGGCACCGGTTGCGGCACCGGTCACGGTGGCGTCCTGCGACAACGGCGTCGCGGTGGCGGGCAGTTCGTTCAGTGGGGCGCCGAGGGGCGGGCGGCTGCCCGCGGGTGTGGCGGCGCGCTGTACGGGCGCGGTGTGGCCCGCGCTCGTACGAAGCGGTGCCGCCGTGCCGGAGGCGGCCGGAGTGTCGGTGTCGGTGGCGGGGGCGGTGGCGGTGGCGGTGGCGGGCGCAGCGACGGCGGCGGGCCGCACCGCGGTGAGGCGGCGCACGGGTCCGGACGGGCGACGGGCGACGGTCAGTCGGGGCCCCGACGAGCCGATCCGGACGGCAACTGCTGCCGGTCGGCCCTCGGCCGGGCCGGTGACACGGGGCGCCTCCGACCGCCCGACCTGCCGAGTGGGCTCGGGCCCGGTCACCTCCGTCGCGGCACGCTGGACGGCGGGACGGGACGCCTCGCCGCCGGAGCGGGCGGGCCGGGTTGCCGTCGCTCGCTCGGTGGCGCGTTGTACGGCCGGGGCCGCGGGCGTACGGCCCCCGGAAGCGGCCGACGCCCGGGAGCCACGGCCGTGGTCCGGCCCGGACGCACCGGGCGGTGTCTCCGAGGCGGCCCGGCTCGCGGCCCCGTCGGCGGCCGAGGCGGCGACCGCGGGCGGAACCACTGCCACACGTCGGACGAGTGGAGTCGTGGAGGCGGCCGGCCGGCTGCCGGTGTCGGCGGGGAACACGACCGGGCCGGCGCCCGCCCGCGCGGCCCGTCGGGCCACGGGAACCGGCGGGGAGAGCACGACCGGGGATTCCGAGGGCGTGAGGCCACGGGTCCGGGGAGCGTCGTGACGCGAACGTCCCCCAGTCGGCGTGCTGTTGTCATCGGAACCGCCACCGGAGGGCCGTACGACGGAGGACGAACGCGAGCCGACCTCCGCCGGGCCGACCTCCGCCGGGCCGGGCTTCCCAGAGCCGGGCTCCCCCGAGCCGGCCCTCCGTTCCGCCGAGCCCGTCCGGTGGGCGACCGGCGGTGTCGGGGCGGCTGTTCGCCCGTCCGGGGTCCCGGGATCCGGGGCTCCTTCCCCCGAGCCGTCCGCCCCTTCCGGCCGCAATGCCCTGAGCAGCAGCGGCCCCCCGGCGGCGTAGGTGGGCCGGGGAGCCGCCGGGCGGGTGACACCGCGCACCAGGCCGGTCGGAGCGGCCGGGAGCAGTGCGTGACCGAGGCCGCTGTCGAAGGAGGGGTTCTGCCAGGCGGCCAGGCCCGCGCGGAAGGCAAGGCCGTCGCTGACAGCGAGCGGGGCGCGGGACACGGTGAGTTCCGGCGCGGCGGTGCGACGCCACCCCCCGTCCCAGTCGCCGGGCACGGAAGGACCCGCGTCACCGAGCACCGCACCACCCGGACCGCCGGACACCGCGGAAACCGGACCACCCGGCACCGCAGCACCCCGACCATCCGGCACCGCAGCACCCCGACCACCGGGCCCCGAGGAACCCGGACCGCCCGGCGCCCCCGAGGAACCCTGACCGCCGGGCACGGAGGACCCCGCGTCACCCGGCGCGCTCCTGCGGCCCGGGCGGGCGCCGGACGGGTCGTGCCCGGTGGCCCGGCGGCGCAGCCAGTCCCGCCATGCCATGTCCTCAACCGCCTTCGTTCACACGGGTGTTGATACGGGCGATCTCGGCCACCCACTGCCGGCGTTCGTCGTGGGTCAGGTCGAGGATCTCCTCGCGCGGCCAGTGGAAGTGATAGGCGATGTACGCGACCTCCTCCCGGAGCCGGGGAAGGGCGTACGTCACGATTCCCCCAGGCGCCCACCCGAGAGGTCGACCTCGAAGCCGCCCTCGCAGTGCGGGCAGGTCACCGCGGCACGGGTGTGGCCCTCGCTGTTGACGCGGCGGTAGAAGTCCTGGAGGAAGGCGACGTCGGTGGCGTACATCCGCTCCACGATCCCGGCGTGCACGTCGGTGATCGTGCCGATCCGGGTGATCACCTGGCTCAGCAGCACCACGCTCAGGTACGCCGGGTTCTCCTTGACCCGCAGGTCGATCTGCGGGCGCAGCTCGTCGCGGGCGGTGGCCAGGCGCATCGCGCCGTGCCGGTGCACCGTGCCCGCCTCGTCCACGTAGCCGCGCGGCAGTTCGAACTCGAACTCGGTGCGCAGCCCATGATCCTCGCGCGGCGGCGGAGCGGCGGCGGGGGTCTGCGCCGCCTGCTCCGCGGGCTGGGCGGGCGCGGTCATCGCGAGGATCTCGTCCAGGTTGCCCGCCGTGACCGTACGACGCCTCATTCGACGGTGATCTCCTCGAACACGATCGTCACGGACTCGGTGGCCGGAGACGACTCCCCCGCCTTCAGCGACGGGCCCTCCCACCGGGACACCCAGCCCTGCATCAGCTGGATGCGGCGGACCGTGTTGAGCTCGGAGTCCATGATCTCGATGGTGAGGTTCTGCCGTGCGGAGGACACGGCGCCCTTGTTCAGGGTCTCCTTGATCCACTTGGTGAACTCGCTGCTCTTGTCGAGTCCCCGGGTGATCGTCACCTCGCCGGCCTGCCGGGCGCCGGGCTGCTTGCGGATGATCTGCTTGCCCTGGTCGCTGACCTGCTTGACCTCGACGACGTCCTCCTCGACGGTCAGTCCGCTGATCTCCTGGATCGACTCGACCCGGTAGCCGCCCAGTTGCACGCCGAAGACGTGGGTGGAAAGAGCATCGCCCTCTGCCATGACTGTCTGTCACCTTCCCTTGCCGAACCCGCGGGTCACTCGTCGATGAGGCTGGTGCTGTCGGAGAACTGGGCCAGGCGGAACACCACGAACTCCGCGGGCTTGACCGGTGAGACGCCGATCTCGCAGACGACGCGGCCCTGGTCGATGGACTCCTGCGGGTTGTTGTCGCGGTCGCACTTCACGTAGAACGCCTCCTCGGCCGTGCGGCCGAACAGCGCGCCCCGGCGCCACTCCTCGGTGAGGAACGCGGTGACGTTGCGCCGGATGCTCGACCACAGCCGGTCGTCGTTCGGTTCGAAGACCACCCACTGGGTGCCCAACAGGATTGACTCCTCGAGGTAGTTGAAGAGGCGGCGCACGTTGAGGTAGCGCCAGGCCGGGTCGGAGGAGAGGGTGCGGGCGCCCCAGACGCGGATGCCGCGGCCGGGGAAGGCCCGTACGCAGTTGACGCCGATCGGGTTCAGCAGGTCCTGTTCGCCCTTGCTGAGCCGGACTTCGAGGTCCACCGCGCCGCGGATCACCTCGTTGGCGGGCGCCTTGTGCACACCGCGCTCGGCGTCGCTGCGCGCCCAGACGCCGGCGATGTGACCGCTCGGCGGGACGGTGGTGTTGCGTCCGGCGGCCGGGTCGAAGACGCGCACCCAGGGGTAGTAGAGGGTGGCGTACCGGGAGTCGTAGCCCGCTTCGTCGTTGCGCCAGGCGCGCACCTGCTGGGCGCCCAGGCCGGGCGGGGTGTCCAGGACGGCGACGCGGTCGCCCATCTGCTCGCAGTGCGAGATCACCGCGAGCTGCACGGTCCGCACGCCCTCGGCGTCGATGTCGCCGCGCTGGTAGGCGCTCATCAGGTCGGGCACCGCGACCATGGTGATCTCGTCGATGGTCTCCAGGCCGCCGAACCCGGTGCGGGCGGCGGCGTCGCCGACGTACTCGGCCGCGTCGAGGCGGGCGACCTCGCCGGAGCCGTTGCCGGCGGGCGCGGCCGGGGCGTCGGGCACCGCCAGGGTCTGGGCGGCGGGCCTGCTCTGGGCGGCCCCCTGCTGCTCGGTGACCTGGATCAGCTTGGAGGCGCGGGCCTGGGTGACCAGGTAGCCCTTGACGTTCTTGCGGGTGGAGGCCTCGTACGTCTCCACCACCTGGTCGCCCTGGCGGACCAGGAGCTTGAAGCGGTCCTCCGGCGGGTTCTCGCCGTCCGGGTCGGCGGCCTCGACCGTCACCCCGGTGACGCCCGGCCGGGCGGCGACCAGGAAGCCGCCGAGGGCCACCGGCTGCGCCGCCCGGTCCGCGCGCCGTCCGCCGTCCGCGGCGGGGGCGGAGGCGTCGTCGGCCCGGCCGCCGATCCGCACGATGTAGGCGGCGCCGCCGCCGTTGCTGAAGTAGCCGTGGACCGAGAGGGGCAGGTAGGCGCCCTCGGTGAAGCCGCCGAACAGCTGGGTGTACTGGTCCCAGCTGCTGACCAGCGTCGGCGTGTGGAACGGGCCGCTCTCCGCGAACCCGACGAACGCGGCGACGGCGGTGCCGACCCCTTCGATCGGTCGGGCACCGGACTGCACCTCCTCCACGTACACGCCCGGGGTGAGGTACGTCGGCATGCTCGCTCCTTCGCGTCCTGCGGGTCGGTCACCTGTGTCCAGGCCGAGTCTGCGCGGGGGTCCGCCGAGGCGGCAGGGGCCTGCGGACCTGGACGGGGGCAGGGCCGCTGCCTTCCGCACCACCGCGGGCCGTCCGGGCGTCACCCGTCTTTGCCCCGCCGGTGCCCGCGTGGGCCTGGCAGAGGCGTCGCCCCGCACGGTCCACTGGGGGCCGCGGCGGGGGTGCGCCGACGAGGAGGCAGCGGATGCGGAAATCCAGGGCGCGGAACGAGCAGGCGGAGACCCGGCAGCCGGCGCGTGACCCGGCCTCCGCCCGGCGGGAGACGCCCTCGGCCGGCGCCACCGTGCCGCCCCCGCTCACCGCCGCCGCACTCCGCGCGGCGCAGAGCGGCGCGGGCAACGCCGCGGCCACCGGCATGATCGCCCGCCGAGCACGCACCACGCCCGCCCCTCAGCAGCCGGACTCCGGCGAGGTGAACGAGGTTCTGCGCTCGGCCGGGAAACCCCTCGACGAACCGGTCCGGGCCGAGATGGAGGCCAGGCTCGGAGCCGACTTCTCGGACGTCCGCGTGCACACCGACAAGGCGGCCCACCGCTCGGCGGCGGAACTCGGCGCGCGGGCCTGGACCTCGGGCAACCACGTGGTCATCGGCAAGGGCGGCGCAGACCCCCATACGCTCGCCCACGAGCTGACGCACGTCATCCAGCAGCGCCGCGGGCCGGTCGCCGGTACGGACGACGGGACGGGAGTGTCGGTCTCCGACCCGTCGGACCGCTTCGAGCGCGAGGCCGAGGCGACGGCCACCCGGGTGATGGCCCGGCCGGTGAGCGAGCCCGCGGCGGCTCCGACCGCCCCGGCCGGCCCGGCTGCCCAGGCCGTCCCCGCCTCGGCGTCCGGGCGTACCGTGCAACGCATGGAAGGGTTCGAGGTCGAGGTGGACAAGCGGGTCAACGACCGCAGCGGCCGGAAACTCGCCGGCGACACCAATCTGGCGAAGAGCGAGACGGAGGACTTCACGGTCGTCTCGGACAGCAGGGGCCTGGACAGCGGCGGCTCGTACTCCAACGTCGAGTTCGTCTCCGGCGCCGTCCAGGTGGTGGGGTCGAAGGCGGAGGACGGCCCGGCGGAACTCGACCGGATCGTCGAGGAGATCAGGAGGGTCCGCGACGACTTCTACGGCGCGGTCGACGGGACGTCGCTGGAGGATGCAACGGTGGACCTGGAGATCCTGTCCGGCGGACAGGACGTGACGCTCAGCAGCCAGGGCTACACCGAGAAGGCCGGGCAGCCGGACTACGGTGACGGGCTCTACGTCCAGTACACCATCGGTGTGCCGCTGGCCGGTGTCCCCCTGATGTTCGACCACTACCGGGAGGAGGCCCCGGACGTCACAGACGCGATGCTGCCCCGGGCCCTGTTCCGGCTGAACCAGGCCAAACCGTTTGCCGCGGCCGAACTGGAGAAGTTCGAGAACTCGACCACGGGCAAGAAGCGCGGCCGCACCGACACCGACTCCCTCGACGGCTTCCTCCAGCTCTACTACACCCAGGTCGCGGCCATGGCCGACTACCTCGCGCAGGAGGAGGACGCCGGTCAGATCAAGAACCAGACGATCTTCCTCTCCCGCTCACGGCTCACCGACGCGTACCGGCTCCTCGACAGCGACATACAGGCCTACCTGAAGCGGAACAGCAACCGCATCGTCGACCGGCTGGCCGAGTACCAGGAGAAGACGGAGAATCGGGGCGAGACACTGAGCTTCTTCGACAACGGCGTCAGGCAGCTGGCGGGACTCGAACCGGTCACTCTGGAGACCTACGCGAAGTCGGCCCTGAAGGGCGAGCCGAGCGTGTCCCAGCAGCAGGTGTTCGGCGGGATGAACGAGATCGCCCCGCACCAGGTCGAGGGCTCCACCGTGATCCCGATGGAGATCCGCTCGATCGGCAACTACTTCAAGACCTGGGACGAGCTGAAGACCGAACTGCGGAAGATCGCGGGCTGGGCGCAGGAGGGATACGAGAGGGACCGCGAGATCCACGGCCCCGGTGGCTCCCGACGTTGAACGCCGCACCGCCCACGCCTCGGTGACCGCCGCCGGTCCCGGCACGGACCTGGCCCGGTGCACCGCCGTACCCGCCTGTCCGCCCGCGCCACACTCGTACGGCCCGGAAAGGTCCGGTCCGGGACGAGGGATCAGGCGCCGGTGGCCACCGCCAGGTACGGGCCGAACTCGTTCTCCAGGACCAGCCGTCCGAGCTTGCGGTACTCCTGGGCGACCGCCGTCACCAGCTGCCGCATGGTGAGCGGGCTGCCGGACTCGGCCGCCAGGTAGGCCGCGGTCACCGCGCAGGCACGGATGGACCCGCCGGCGAGTTCGAAACGGTCGGCGCAGAACGCGAGGTCCAGGTCGCCGGCCCGGGGCAGGCGGTCGCCCAGGCAGCGCTCCCACAGGTCGAGGCGCCGGCCGGCGTCGGGCACCGGGAAGTCGGCCACCACGTCCAGCCGCCGGGTGAACGCCTCGTCCAGGTTGGCCCGCAGGTTGGTGGTCAGCACCGCGATGCCGTCGAACGACTCCATGCGCTGCAGCAGGTAGGCCGACTCGATGTTGGCGTGCCGGTCGTGCGCGTCCTTCACCTCCGAGCGCTTCCCGAAGATCGCGTCGGCCTCGTCGAAGAGCAGCACCGCGTTGACCGCCGAGGCCTCGGTGAAGATGCGCTCCAGGTTCTTCTCGGTCTCCCCTATGTACTTGTCGACGACCGTGGACAGGTCCACCACGTACAGGTCCATGCCCAGGTCGGCGGCGACGACCTCGGCGGACATGGTCTTGCCGGTGCCCGACTCGCCGGCGAACAGCGCGATCACGCCACGTCCCCGGCCGCCGCCGGGACGCATCCCCCACTGCCCGAGCACCTGCTCGCGGTGGCGGGCGCGGAGCGCGAGTTCGCGCAGCCGGCGGTGGGTGGACGGCGGCAGCACCAGGTCGTCCCAGCCGACGCCCGGCTCCACCCGGCGGGCGAGCCGGTCGAGCCCCGCACCGTTCTGGGCGCGTACGGCGGTGCGCAGGTCGTCGGGGCGGACCGGGCGGCCCGCGAGGGCGGCCGTGCGCACCGCCACGTCGGCGGCCCGGTGCAACTGCCCCGAGTCCAGGCGGTGCGCGGCGACCGCCTCGGCGAGCGCCGCGACGTCACCGGCCGCGAGACCGCCGCGGGAACCGCCCGGGGAGCCGCCACGGGAACCTCCCCGGGAGCCGCCACGGGAGTCGTCACCGGTCGCGAGACCGCCGCGGAAGCCGTCGCCAGAGCTGTCACCGAAGCCGGCACCGGAGCCGTCACCGAAGTCGTCGTCACCGAAGCCGTCGTCACCGGCCGCCCGTTCGAGGGCGTGCCGCCAGCGGGCGGCCTGCCGTTCGGGGGAAGGCGCCGGCACGTTCAGGACGACGGGGGTGTCGGCCGCCCACTCCGGGGCCCAGCCGACGGTGCCGTGGGTGAGCAGGGGCATCCCCCGCAGCGCCGCGCACAGGGCCCCGAGCGTGCGGGCCCGTTCGGCGGGTTCCGCGGGCAACGCCTCCAAGGGGCCGAGGAGGACCCCGGCGCCGACGAGGCGGGCTTCGCGGGCTGCGGTCCGGGCGAGTTCCGGTACGTCGCCGGGGCGCCGGGCGAGCGCCCCCGCGTCCAGGACGAGCGGACGCAGTCCGGCCGCGCGCAGGGCGGCGGTGGCCAGCCCCGCCGCGTCGCCGCCCCGGCTGCGCAGATGGACGAGGCCGACGCCGGTGCGCGCCGCGGCCGCCGTGCGGTGGACTTCCGCCGGCTCGGCGGTCGGGTCCTCGCGGGCCTCGCCGAGCACCCCCGCGAGCCGGGCGTCGGGCCGGGCACTGCCCAGCAGGTGCCCGGTGACCCGGTCGGGAACCACCAGCACCCTTGACAGTGGCGGACGTTCGGGCTCCGTGACGACCACCAGGCCGCCCTCGATCAGCGGCGCTCCGGGGGTGAGCCGGAACCGGGCGGGCGCGGCCCCGGCGAGCCCGCACAGTTCCAGGGCCAGCCCGACCGTGGGCCTGCGACGTGTCAGGTCGTCGTTGAGGTAGCCGTAGAGCCGCTCGAAGCGCGCGTCGAGGTCGGGCGCCACCGCGACCAGGAGCAGGTCCAGGTCCAGCGGGGACAGGCCGAACCGCCGGGCGAGGCCGTCGAGGACGGAACCGGCGGGCGGCTGCCACGGCTGGTGCCCGGGGACGGCGAGGCCGCCCGGCTCGTCCAGGATGCGGGCGACCGCCTCGGGGGTGAGGTACTGGCCGCGGTACGGGTCGCCGGGATCGGGGTCGGCGGCACGGCGGACGGCGACGGCGTGGCGTACCCGTTCCTCGACCAGCCTCAGCCGCGACCACAGGTGTTCCACGCCGGTGGGTTCGCACGCGGTGTCAGTGGTCACCGGTTCGATGGTGTGGGTCATGGCCGGCGGTCCCCCCGGCGGCGACGGGCCGGGGCGGGGCCGCGCTCGCGCGGGCCGGCGAAGCCGTCCGGGCCCGGGTCGGTCGCCTCCTTGTAGCGCAGTCGGCGGCCCGGCGCCGCCTCCCCGTCCTCGCCGCGGGCGGCGGAGCGCACGACGAGGCCTTCGGTGACCGGCGGTGCGGTCGCACCGCTCACCCCGGCGAGCGGCGCCCGTACCCGTACCTGGAGTGATGCCTTCATCTCCCCGCCGAGCGCCGACCACACGTCGACGGCGGCCGGCCCGTCCGCGCCGGCCCCGGCGGTGTCGAGGGCCACCGTCAGGCCGAGTTCGGCGAGCGTGCCGGTGAGCAGCCGGGCGGGCAGGGTGCCAGTGGCCACCAGGGTCGCCAGCACCTGCGAGAGCAGGCGGTGTTCGTCCTGCGGGCGGTTCGCCCACGCGGTGACCAGGTACGTCAGCTCGAACCAGCGCGGCGGGGAGCGCCGTGCCACCAGGTGCCCGTCCTCGTCGTACACCTCGCCGGTGCCGCTGCCGCGCCGCGTGGCGTCCTCCCGGATGTCGTAGAGGAAGACGCAGACGGTGGGGGCGCTGCGGCGGGCCGCCCAGTCCCGGGTGGGGGCGTCGAAGACCACCTCGACGCCCGACGCCTCCAGCCCGGACTCGCCGAGCAGCCGGCGCAGCCCCTCGTCGACCTCGTGGATCACCGGCGGGTCACCTCGTCGGGCGGCTGGATGCTGCCGCTGACCACCAGGAAGTCGGTCTTCACGGGCGAGAAGCCGGGGCCCTTGGCGGTGATGACGCGCGGACCGGTCTGGTCCTTGGCGAGGATGAGCAGCTGGCCGGTGAACGTGCCGTCGGGGCGGGGGACGGTCGGGGCCGCCGCGGCGGTGATCCCCGGCTTCCAGGTGAACCGCACCGGCGCTCCCGGCGGGAAGTCCTTGCCGCGCACGGAGGTGACGAAGCCGGGCTTGCCGACCTCCGGCACCGCGACGATGCGCGGCTGGAGGATGCGCAGCCGCTGCCCGGCGGTGTTGTCGCTGTTGTCGGCGTCCGTGCCGGTGGTGGTGAGCACGCCGGTGACGCGGCCGGTCAGCGCCTTGTCGGGGCTCAGGACGACCCGGACGACGGTGCTCGCGCCCGGCTTCAGGTCCGGCAGCGCGCACACCCAGGACCGGTCGCAGCCCTCCGGCGGGCCGTTGCCGGGGATGCCCGCGGGCAGGCCGATGTGCAGCCGCAGCCCGGTGGCCAGCGCGTTGCGGCCGTTGCGGACCGTGTAGGTGACCACCACACGCCCGCCGACGTAGCCCGGGTCGGGCTGGGCGGTGACCTTCACCCCGGGTCCGGCGTCGGGCGCGGGCGGCTCGGCGGGCACGGTCGGGGGCGGGGCCGTCGGGGTCGGGATCGGGATCGGGATCGTCGGGGTCGGGGTCGGGGTCGGCGTGGGTGTGGCCTCGCGCACCGGGATCACGGTCCGGCCGGCGTTGTCGCTGGGTGCGGGGTCCAGGACCGTGCCGGTGACCGACCAGTCGACGGGCTGGTCGCCGGCGGTGCGGCCGGTGAGGGTGACGCTCACCGTGACGGTGCCGCCGGGCCGCACCACGCCCACGTCGCACCGGTAGGCGGCGGCGTCGCAGGTGCCGCCGGGCCAGGTCACCCCGGTGACCTGCAGGCCGGCCGGCGGGACGATGGTCAGGGTGGTGCCCGGGGAGGCGGCGGGGCCCTGGTTCACCAGGTCCACGCCGACCGTGACGGACGTGCCGACGGTGACCTGCGGGGTGGTGCCGGGCGCGTGCACGGCGAGGTCCACGGACTGCTGGACGCTGGGCTCCTTCTGCCGGCCCGGCAGGTTGCCGGTGAGCGGTGTGAGGTCGCCGGATTCGACGTCCAACAGGCTCAGTTTCTCGGGGCTGTTGACGGCGACGGCGGCCCGCGAGCTGATCACCAGGCCCTTGCCGTCGGACGTCCAGGCGGCGTCACGCGGCTGGAACGGGCCGGTCGCCGAGGTGTCCGGCAGTTGCCGGCCGCAGGCGCCGGGCAGGCCCCGGGCGGCGGCGGGGGTCAGCACCCGGCAGTCGTCGCCGGTGAGGGAGGTCAGGAGGATGCCGTCGCGTTCGTCGATCCGGCCGCCGCCGCTCTTGCGGTTGAAGGCCAAGGCGGTCCCGTCCGGCGAGAACGCCGGGCTGTCGTCGATGACCTCGCAGGCGCCCGGGCAGATCGTGGCGCTCAGGTCGCGCTGCTGGTCGAGGTGGGCCACCGGCACGGTCCAGATGTGCTTGTTGCCGCCGTTGCCGTCGATCACCTCGCTGCGGGTGAAGGCCAGTGTGCTGCCGTCGGAGGACCAGGTGGGCTGGGCGTCGCGGCCCGTCTGCTCCCCGGCCGGCGGGGTGATCTCCCCGGTGATCGCGCCGGTGGCCACGTCCGCGACGAGGATGCGGCTGGGCCCGCCGACGCCGCCCGGCGAGGTCCGGGTGAAGGCGAGGTACCTGCCGTCCGGGGAGAACGCCGGGTCGGTGTCCCAGTCCGTCGCTCCGCGTCCGGCGAGCGGCAGCGGCGCCGCCCCGGAGCCGTCGGCGTCCGCCGTCCAGATCCGCTCTTTGCGGCCTTCCGGGCCGTCCTCGAAGCGGGTCACCACGATCCGGCGGCCGTCGGGCGTGTAGCTCTGCCGCTCGGTCCACGGGTCGTATCCGGACGCGGGCTGGAACAGCGGGTCCTGGGCGGGATCGGTGTGGGTGTCGGCGGCCGGGTCCTCCTCCAGGATCGTCAGCCCCAGATCGCGCGGGTCGGAGCCGTCCGACCGGGCGTCCTGCAGCGTCACCACGTGCGGGCCGGACGCCGAGACGCGCTCGACCACCGCGCTGCCGCCGTCGAGCGGGCCGAGCCAGGTGACGGAGGAGACCTCCCGGTCCTCGCTGAGCACCACCGAAGGGGTGTCGGCGGAATGCGCGGCCACCCGGAACACGTGGTCCCAGTCGCCCTCGCAGGAGCAGGTGCGGTCGGGGCTGAGGAACAGCACACCGTCCCCGTCGGGCAGCCAGGCTGCCCCGTGGGTACGCCAGTCCGCCTGCTCGCCCGCCAGCAGCGGCCCGTCGGTGGTCCCGTCGGTCACCCTCAGCCGGGGGCCGGACTGTCCGGGCGCGGCGCCGGTGTACGCGATCAGGTCCTGGTGCGTGGCGTCGTCGACCGGGTTCCACACCGGGTCGGTGGCCGTGCCGTTCGCGGGGTCGGTGACCCGGGTGACGGTGCCGCCGGCCAGCGGCCGTACGTAGATCTGCTCCCCGGCCAGGGCATCGGTGTCACTGGCGTACGCCAGCCGCCGGCCGTCCGGGGAGACCGTCGGGCACTCCTCGTTCGCGGGGGTGTCGGTGAGCCGCGTCAGACCGGTGCCGTCGGTGCGCACCAGCCACAGGTCGCGCTGGCTCCCGCCGCCCGCGCCGTCCGGCTCGGCCGCGTCGAAGACCACGGACCCGCCGTCCGGGGTCAGACGGGGGTGCGCGGCGTCCATGCCGCTGGTCAGACGCCGTACGGAACCGTCGGCGGACCGCAGGTAGATCTGCGGGGTCCGCTCGTCGCGGAGGCTCGCGAAGACCACCTGATCGCCGAGGGCGGACGGCTGGACGTCCTGGTGGGCCGGGCCCGCGCCGAACAGCGGGGTGCTGGTGGTGCTGCCGGTCACCCGGCCGAGGCTGCGGTGCCGGGTGCCCGCGTAGGCGATCCGGGCGTCCGCGGTGCCGGCCGCCGCGGCCCGCGGTGCGGACTCGGCGCTGCCCTGCCCGGATGCGCCCGTCACCGCCAGCAGCGGGACGAGCAGCAGCAACGCCATGCCGAGTCTGCCCGGGCGGTACCGCCCGCCGGGGCCACCGGTTCCCATCGAGATCCCCCTCGCGGTCTGGTGCGGCACGTGGCCGTGCCCCCGCCACCCTGCGACGGCCGCGCGCCGGCACGGCAGGGCGGCGGAGCCGTGCCCGGGGGAAACGAGTGGTGTGCTTTCGGGCAGCACCGGAGCACCCGGCTCTCGTCCCGGGCGTCTCAGATGAGTCCGTTGCGCAGCGCGTAGCCCACCGCGTGGGCCCGGTTGCGGAGTTGGAGGCGGGTGATGATCTCGTGCAGCACGTTCTTGACGGTCCGTTCGGAGTAGGCGGTCTTGCGGGCTATCTCCGCGGTGTCCATGCCCTCCGACACCAGGCGCAGCATGTCCGCCTCCCGTGTGGTCAGCGTGGCCAGGGACAGGCCGCGCGGATCGAGCGGCGAGCGTTGCAGGGCGCCGACGTGGCTGAGCAGCTTGCCCAGCAGGTCACCGGGCAGCACCCCCTCCCCGTTGGCGGTCGCCAGCACCAGGTGGGCCAGCCGGTCCTGGTCTGCCTCGCCGCGTCGCAGCACCGCCGCGACACCGCACTCGATGACGCGTTGCAGTGCCTCGGAGCCGAGGGTGCTCACCACGAGGCCCACGCGGGTGGAGGAGTTGAGCCGCAGCCGGTTCAGCAACTCGGCCACGTCGTCGTCGACGTTGTCCACGACCACCAGCGACACCTGGGCGTCCGCGGCGGCGTCTTCCGCGAGCAGGTCGACCTCGGGGCGCTGGCGCAACTGCTGGACGACGCCGACGCGCAGAACGGGATCGGCGGCGTAGAGGGCCACGGTCACCCGCTCCGGCCGGCCGGTGCGAGAGGCCCAGTGTCCTAAGCCGGTGGTTGCGGATTCATATGACGTGGGGGCGGACATGGCGCGGCTGTTCTCCTCTGCGCAAGGTCGGGGGGGTACCTGTCCGGGGTTCGCGGGACAGGATCGCTGGGCCCGCGGAACGCCGGAAGGCGGCGCACGGGAGCCCCTCGCACTACTTCAACAGAGTTGTACAGAAAGCGAGTTGGCGGTGACTGTGCAGGCATCACGACTGCCCGGACATTGCCCTCGCGCCCCTCGGCCTACACCCGCCGGTGTTCCTACGGTGGTGGCGTGACGCCTTCTGCAGCCTCTTCCGGTCCCGGTGCGCCCGGACTCGACATCCCGGTCGTGACGGTGGTCCCGGGCGGCACCGCCACGACCAGTCTGACTGTCCGCAACGACAGCGACATCGTCGAGGCCTACGGCCTGGAGGTCGTCGGCGACTGCGCCTCCTGGACCACCGTGGAACCCGCGCGGGTCTCCCTCTACCCCGGCACCTCCGAGACCGTGACGATCCGGCTGGCGCCGCCGCGCTCCCCGGAGATCCGGGCCGGCGAGATACCCCTCGCGGTACGGGTCCTGCCGGCTGAACACCCCGAGGCGGTACGGGTCCCCGAGACCACCGTGCACGTGGCGGCGTTCCACGAGCTGCGCACCGAGCTGCTCCCGCGCCGCCGGCGCGGCTGGCTGCGCGGCCGCTACCGGCTGGCCGTGCGCAACGGGGGCAACACACCGGTCCGGGTGGGCTTCACCCCCGGCCAGGCGGGCGAGGAGCTGGCGTTCGCCTTCAACCCGGCCGAGCCGAAGCTGGAGCCCGGCGAGTCGGCCGAGGTCGGGCTGCGGGTCCGCACGGGCAAGCCGGTGTGGTTCGGCTCTCCGGTGGTGTGGCCGTTCACCGTGGACACCGCCGAGACCGGGGACCGGGAGCGGAACCGGCCGGACGAGACGGTCCACCGGCCGCCGCTGGACGCGGAGTTCGTCCAGATCCCGGTCTTCCCCAAGTGGCTGCTCGCCCTGCTCGCGGCGCTGCTCGCACTGCTTCTCGCCTGGTTCGCGCTGGTCCGCCCGGCGGTGCGCAGCGCCGCGAAGGAGGCGGCCGACGAGGCGGTGCGGCCGCGCCCCACGCCCGCCGGGGAGCAGGGCGGCAACGGGCAGGGACCCGGCGTCGGTTCCGGCGGCGGTGCGAGCGCATCGCCCGGCGCGCAGGGGTCGGGCCAGGGGCTGGGATCCGGATCGGGCGGCGACGGCACCGCGACCGGCGACGGCACCGCGGTCGGCGGCGGTCAGCAGAGCTCGGCGACCATCGATCTGAAGACGGCCGGCGGGGAGACCAGGACCGGTACCTACAAGGTCCCGGAGAAGAGCGTGTTCGGCGTGACGGACATCGTTGTCGCCAATTTCCAAGGTGACGAAGGGGTGTTGACGATCACCTTCGGGGACCGCAAGATCACCACAATCGCCCTGGAGACCTTCCGCAACCAGGACTACCACTGGGTCACCCCCATCAAGATCCCCGCGAACGACGCCGTGACCATCGAAGTGACCTGCGCAAAGCCGGGCACTCCGGCCACCGGCCGCCGGGCACAGGGATGTCACGAGGTGCTGAACGTGAGCGGCGTGCTCAGCAGCACCAAGCAGTGAACCCAACCTCAGAGTTCCCGCTCATTCTCGATCAGTGGCGAGTACATCTGTAAAGGGCGCCAAGTGGTTCCGTCCGGAAATCGATAACCCAGGTCTGAAAACCGGCAACCGGGCCGATGGCGGTCTTTCCCGTTCACCCCGGCAATCATCGCCACCCCGGCGCCATGGCCCGTGGTCGCGCCGGCCGGTACGAGGCGCAGCCGCCGGACCGGAGCGCCGGGTGTCAGCGGCGGCCCCCGGGGCGCGAGTGCCGGACCGCATCGCCGGGGCGGTGACACCCGGCCCTCGCACGATCGCCTCATGGGTCACGCGCCCGCGGGAGATCCTCCGTCCCGCCGGGCGGCCGCTACGCCTTGCACCGCCGGCAATGCGTGAGCCCCCGCGCTTCCGCGTCCGCTCGGGACATCTGCTCGATTCCCTCGAACGTCTCCGGTTTGCCGTTCAGCGCGGGGCAGTCGGTGTCGGTGTGATACGAGTCCCGATGGGTGCCGATGCGCACGTGAACGTCGTTCATGGAAGTCCTCTTCTCCTCGTGGATTCCGTGTCGCCGCCGAAGCGGCCCGATCCTTTCAACGATCACGGCCGACGGCAGCAACGTCCGGCGAAGAAGGCCGCCGGCACCTCCGGCTCCTGCCCCGGATCCCATGACCGGTGGCACCGCTCGGCGCTCCGGGCATGATCGGCCCGTGGTCACTCACCGGCATCCGCGCCATAATCACGGCAACGCCAGATGGCAGATCGGTGGGGGGATGCAAGGGGCGAGGCACCAGCGCGGCGTTCCAGGGCCACGAGGCGGAGCGGCAGGCGCTCACCGCTGGGCGTGGGCGGCCGTCCTCCTCGTCTGCCTCGGGGCCGTTTCCGCCTGCGGCGCGGACGGGCGTTCCGACGGAAAGAACTCCGGAGGCCTCGACCTGAGTTCCGTCACCGCAGGCTGGGGTCCCGAGCGGGACATGTACACCGAGCACGCCCGTCCCGGACGGGCGGTCCTGAACTCGGTGACCGACAACCCCAGGTACGGGGACGAGACGAGCTTCCTCGCTGTCGAAGACGTTTCCACCGGCCGGCGGCAGACGGACGGCGACGTGGCTCTCGAACCCGGTCGGACCTACGAGGCGTCCATCTTCTTCCGGAACGACGCGGCCCCCGGCACGCGGGCCGGGGCGAGTACGGGGACGAGGGCCCGTGCTCAACTGCCGGCAACGGTGCGGGGCCGTGAGCGGATTTCCGGCCTGCTCCGATCCGACAGCGCGGCCGTACCGATCGTATGGAAGTCACTGGTGCTCACGACACCGGCGGATCAGCCGGTTGCCATCCGTATCGTTCCCCACTCCTCGGCGATGTTCACGAAAGCAACCCCTGCGGGTCTGAAACTTCCCGCCGAGGAACTCTTCTCGGAAGCGGGCACCCTCGTCGGCTGTTCCACCAGAAACGGAATTGTCACCGGCGAGGAGACGTGTGAGGGGTATGTGCGGTTCAGATTTGTCGCCGACCAGCCGAACTTCGTGGTGAGCCAGACGGTGACGCCTGCCGGATCGGACCGTCATGACAGCGGGCTACGGTTCGAGGCCGAGGCTCGCGTGACATACACGATCCAGTACCGGAACACCGGGACCACACAGCAGGACGACGTGGTGCTGAAAGAGGAGCTGCCGGACGGCTTCCGTTACGTCCGCGGCAGTACGAGCATCTACCTGAGCACCACCGGCGGCAAGTGGAAGAAGACCACCGACGGTGTCACCCGGAGCGGCATCGACGTCGGCTCCTACGCCCCGGGAGCCGACGTGTACATCAGATTCACCGCGCTGCTCCCTGACCGGAACAGCCTGAAATGCGGGCTCACCAGCACGACGAGCACGGCATCCGCCATAACCCCCAATGGAATGAAGAGCACCCCTTCAGTACTCCTCGTCGAGAAGAAATGTGCGTGAATCTGCATGACCGATGAGGCCACAGAGCCCGCGGCAGCCTCAAAATGGAGAAATCTGCCGGATCACCTGAATCTTGCCATCGCTGTCGTCAGTCTCGTTGTGGCCCTGGTGGCATTCTGGGTTCCGATCAGCATGGACCAGAAGGCCCAGAAGCGCGAGCGCTCGCGGACCTGCGTCGAAGCGGTTGTCGACCTGCGCTCCGCTCTCACGAGCCTCGAAGTCGGCTATCAGGTGGCCCCGCGCCAGAAAGCGGACCGCCTGGCCGACTGGGCTGCCGGCGGGGCGGAGATCGAACGAGTCCAGGTTTCATGCATGAACGTTCCGCTGTCGTCCGCCGGAAGCGTGGAGGAGTCGAAGCCACTGTGGGAGCAGTACGACACGGAACGAAACACCGCTCGGGAGAAGAAGCCACCGCTCGACGTGCTCACAGCGATACGTGCGTGGACCATCGCGGTGATCTCCGACCTCACCCGGTGATCTCCGACCTCACCCGGCAGTGAGGCAGTGCAGGGCCAGAGCGTCGGCGAAGTGGTCGTGCACCACGCTCAGGAGCCGTACGACCCAGTCGCGCATCTCGGCGTAGCCGCCGTGCTCCGGGTCGCCGGATGCAGCAGCGGCTCACGCACCGCCCGGGTCTCGTGCAGGGCGAGCAACTGCGCGGTGTACTGCCCCTGCACGCCGACTCCGATGAGGTCGGGATGCTCCGCGGAGACACCGAGTTGGTCGCGCGGGCCGAGACGCTCGGCGCACAGGTAGGTGAACGCGCTTCCCCGGCCGCACAGTTCGGCCGGCGGCGGCTCGCTGTCATCGGTCACCCGCAGGTGGAGCGCCTGTTCGTCGGGGACCGTGAAGCGGTGCGCACTCGGCTCCCGAGTGGCGTCGCCGCCGATCAGGATCTCGATGGTGGAGTCGGGGGCGTCCGGATGCAGCACCTCGTGCGCTTCGCCCAGGGCGAGCCCGTAGGGACCGTTCAGCTGTACCACGCGGCCGGCCGGCGCTTCCGCGAGCTGACGGACCAGCAGCAGGCTCTGAATGGTGGTGCTCTTCCCCGTGCCGTTGAGTCCGGTGAGCACGGTGAGGGGGCGCAGGAGGAAGCGCGCGTCGGTGAAGCGTTTGAAGTGCCGGACGCGCAGGGAGGTGATCACTTCCCTGCCTCCGCGATCTCGGCGGTGGCGTCGAACCGGTACATCACCCGGCGGACGTCACCCGTGGAGGATGTGATGGCTTCCAGGTATCGGTAGTCGTGCGTCATCCGCTCGCGTGCCAGGGCGACGATCTCCTCGCGGCGCCGCTCCAGGTCCGTGGCGTCGTGCTTGGCAAGGGTGATCGACCAGGTCTCGAAGAGAGCCCGGTTGATCGGGTTCCGGCCGGACGACTCGAGCGGCCACTTGCGGAACGCCTGGTCTCCATGGCCGCGGCCGAGGCGACGGCTCCGACCCGTCCGCACCCCGGTACCGGGTCGGCGGCGGCGAACCTCACCCTCGGTCCCCTCGCCGCCGTCGTCGACCGCACCAGGGACGCCGTGCACGGGGCCGTGCGCAAGCACGGTTGACCGGCCGTCGCCAAGGGGGTCCCGGGACGGCGAGGCGTCACGGGCCGTGATCGACGGCCTGTCCCGTCCGCCCGCTGACACCGCGGGTGAGGCGGCGGGACCCATGGGGCCGAGCGGCCCCCCGCGGGAGGACATACAGCACCTGCCGTGCTGTTTCGTGGCATCGGAGGCTGGAGGCGCAGCGGAGCGAACAGAAGTGAACAGCCCTTGAGGAGCTTGTGATGAAGGCAGCAGTGGTCCGGTCGTTCGGCGAGCCGTTGGTGATCGAGGAGCGGCCGGACCCGCAGCCCGGCCCCGGTCAGGTCCGCATTCGTCTCGAAGCCTCCGGACTGTGCCACACCGACATCCACGCCGCGCACGGGGACTGGCCGGTCAAGCCGAAGCCGCCGTTCGTCCCCGGTCACGAGGGCGTCGGCATCGTCGAGGCGCTCGGTGAGGGCGTGACGCATCTGGCCGTCGGGCAGCGGGTGGCCGTGCCGTGGCTCGGCTGGGCCTGCGGGCGCTGCGAGCACTGCCTGTCCGGCTGGGAGACGCTGTGCGAGCAGCAGATCAACACCGGCTACGGCCGCGACGGCGGGTACGCCGAGAAGATGCTGGCCCCCGCCGACTTCGCGTCCCTCGTTCCCGACGGCATCGACCCGCGTGACGCCGCCCCGCTGACCTGCGCCGGCGTGACCACGTACAAGGCGCTGAAGGTCGCGGGGGTGCGGCCGGCCCAGCTGGTGGCGATCTCCGGCGTCGGCGGACTCGGTCACCTGGCCGTGCAGTACGCGAAGATCGCCGGGGCGACGGTCGCCGCGATCGACGTCACCGACGACAAGCTCGAACTCGCCCGGGAACTCGGCGCCGACATCCTGATCGACGCCCGCAAGGAGGACCCCGCCGAGGTGCTGAAGCGGCACGGCGGTGCGCACGCCGCCGTCGCGCTCGCGGTGAACGAGGCCGCGTTCGCCGCCGTCTACGGCGGACTGCGCCGCGGCGGCAAGCTGGTCATGGTCGCCCTGCCGGCCGGCGGCACCATCCAGGTCCCGATCTTCGACACCGTGCTCAACGGCACCTCCGTCATCGGTTCCATCGTCGGCACCCGCCAGGACCTCGACGAGGTGTTCCAGCTGCACGCCGCCGGGCGGACGAAGGTCATCTACGAGACCAGGCCGCTGGAGTCGGTCAACGAGTCCATAGCGGACGTCCTGGACGGCCGGGTGAAGGCGCGTATCGTCTTCGAGATGTGACCCTCCCTGCCCGAGTCCACGCGAGGCGGCGCCGGAGCTTCCCAGCCGGCGCCGCTCGCGCGTGCCGGACCCGCGGGGACTGCCGGGGCGTCCGCCCCGCTGTGTGAAAGGTGCTGAGATGGGCGAGCCGCGCGGCGCGGACCGGCATCACCCGGCGGTGGTGGCGCACCGCCTGAAGCGGGCGGAGGACGTCCAGCTGCGCGTCGCCGACGCCATCACCCGGTTCGCCGGTTCGATGCCGTTCGTCTACGTGCACGCGGTCGGCTTCGCCGTGTGGATGCTGTTCCTCGAAGGAAGCCCCTGGCCCTCGCTGACCCTGGTGGTGTCGCTGGAGGCCATCTTCCTGTCCACGTTCGTCATGATCGGGCAGAACCGGCAGGCCGCGTTCCAGCAGATGAAGGCCGACCACGACTTCGTCGAGCAGGAACTGGAGCTGAAGACCAACACCGAGCTGACCCGCGCGATCCACGCCATGACGCAGGAACTGCACCGCCGCCTCCTGGAGGAGCAGCAGGACGAGGACCCCGTCGTGCGTTGACCGACGCAGCCGGTGACCACTCCCGCCCCCAGTGTCTGCGGTTGCGGTCACGGGTGCGCGGATGTATGGGCGTACGGGGGTACTCGTTCCTTCACGACGGGGGCCGTTCGGGGCCGCCGCCGGGAAGGTGCGGGAGATGCGTTCCGTCGTCGACTGGCTCACCGGGCTGCCGGGGCCCTTGGTCTATGCCGTGGTCTCGGCGCTCGTGTTCGCCGAGGACGCCCTGTTCTTCGGGTTCGTGCTGCCGGGCGAGACCGCCGTGATCGTCGGCGGGGTGCTGGCCGGCCGGGGCGTCGTCGACCTGCGGCTGCTGATGGCCGTGGTGGTGTTCGCGGCGGTCGCCGGGGACAGCGTGGGGTACGAGGTCGGGCGTCGCCTCGGGCCCCCCGTTCTGCACAGCAGGCCGCTGCGGCGGCGCGCCCGGCACGTGGACCACGCGCGGGAGCTGGTGCGGCGGCGCGGTCCGGCCGCCGTGTTCATCGGCCGGTTCGTCGCCCTGCTGCGGTCCCTGGTGCCGGCCACGGCCGGTGTCGCCGGCCTGCCGTACCGCCGTTTCCTGCTCTACAACGCCCTCGGCGGGCTGGTCTGGAGCGTCGGCAACGCCCTCCTCGGCTACGGCGCGGGCGCCGCCTACGAGCGGGCGGAGCGCCTGGTCGGAGGCACCTTCGCCCTGTTGGCGGCGGTGGCCGTCGTCGTGGCTCTCGTCGTCTGGCGGGTCCGCCGCCGGCGCCGGGACCAGGACGGGGACGAGGAGGGGGAGGGCCGGGCGGACGATCGTCACCGGCCCGCCGACGGGACGGCCTGACCACCCCGAGGGTCCGGACCGGCTTCGCCGGTCAGGCCGACCGCTTGCGGGGCGCGGCCTTCTTCGCCGCCGTCTTCTTGGCGCCGCCCTTGGCCGAGGCGGACCGGGCGGCCGTCTTCTCGGCGGTGCTCCTGGCCGCCGCCGTCTTCTTCGTGCCCCGCGCCGACTTCGCCGGGGTCTCCTTGGCCGCCGCGGTCTTCTTCGCCGCGGACGTCGACTTCTTGCCGCCGGTCTCCTTCGGGGTGGCGCGCGTCGCCTCGCGGGCCGACAGGCGCGTGACCTCCGCGTCCGCCTCCTCCTCGGTCTCCGCTCCGGTCTCCGCTCCGGTCTCCGCTCCGGTCTCCGTGCCGGCCTCCCCTCCGGCCTCCCCTCCGGTCTCCGTGCCGGCCTTCTCCTGCGGCTCGCCCCGCGACTCCTTCGCCGCCTTGACGCTCTTCTCCAGCGCCGCCATCAGGTCCAGGACCTTGCCGCCCGCGGCCGGTCGCGGGGCCTCCGGCGGAGCCTCGCCGGCCGCCTTCGCGGCGACGACCTCCTCCACCGCCTCGCGGTACTCGTCGTGCAGGTCCTCCAGGTCGATCTCGCCGAGGGTGTCCATCAGGGCGTCCGCGAGGTCGAGTTCCTTGTCGTTCACCGTGACCTTCGCGTCGGGGGCGACGCCCTCGGGGGCGCGGACCTCGTCCGGCCACAGCAGGCCGTGCATGGCGATCGCGTCCCCCACCACCCGGAGCATGCCCAGGCGCTCCTTGCCGCGCAGCGCGAACTTGGCGACGGCGACCTTGTTGCTGCGCTTGAGCGCCTCACGCAGCAGGGTGTACGGCTTCGCGGCCTGGGCACCGCCCGCCGCCAGGTAGTACGCCGCGTCCATCTGGAGCGGGTCGATGCGGTCCCCGGGGACGAAGGCCACGATCTCGATCGTCTTCGCCGTGGGGATCGGCAGGTGGGCCAGGTCCTCGTCCGTGATCGGGACGACCGAGCCGTCCGCGTCCTCGTAGGCCTTGCCGATCTCCGACTGGGTGACCTCGCGGTCCTCCAGTTCGCAGACCTTGCGGTAGCGGATGCGGCCGCCGTCCTCGGTGTGGATCTGGCGGAAGGAGATCGAGTGGTGCTCGGTGGCGTTCACCAGCTTGATCGGGATGCTGACCAGACCGAAGGAGATGGCGCCGTTCCAGATGGATCTCACGTGCAGCATCCTTTCGGTCGTCATGCACCATTGGTCACCAATTGCGTGAGATTCTCATCGTATGACGCCTATCACCGAGGTGGAGGGGAGACGGGTCGCGCTCAGCAACCTGGAGAAGGTGCTGTACCCCGCGACCGGCTTCACCAAGGGCGAGATGCTGCACTACTACGCCACCACCGCCGACGTCCTGCTCCCCCATCTGCGTGATCGGCCCGTCTCCTTCCTGAGGTATCCCGACGGGCCGGACGGGCAGCTCTTCTTCGCCAAGAACGTGCCGCCGGGTACCCCCGGCTGGGTCACCACCGCCGAGGTGCCGCGGTCGGAGGGACCGGTACGGATGGTGCTGGTGCAGGATCTGGCGAGCCTGATGTGGGCCGCGAACCTCGTCACCGAGTTCCACACCCACCAGTGGCCCGTCGGCACGCCGGGGGTGGCCGACCGGATCGTCTTCGACCTCGACCCCGGGGCGCCCGCCGACGTCGTCCAGTGCTGCGAGGTCGCGCTGTGGCTGCGGGAGCGGCTGGCGGCGGACGGGATCGAGGCCCTCGCCAAGACCTCCGGATCGAAGGGGCTGCACCTGCTCGCGGCGGTCGCGCCGGCCCCTTCGGAACAGGTGAGCGACTACGCCAGACGGCTCGCCGTCGAGGCCGAGCGCGCCATGCCCCGGCTCGTGGTGCACCGGATGACGCGGAGCCTGCGACCCGGCAAGGTGTTCGTCGACTGGAGCCAGAACGCCGCCCGCAAGACCACCGCGGCCCCCTACACGCTGCGGGCCCGGCCCGAGCCGACCGTGTCCGCGCCCGTGACCTGGCGCGAGGTCGAGGACTGCGGCGCGCCCGCACAGCTGACCTTCCGGGCGCCGGACATCGCACCCCGCGTACAGGACTACGGCGACCTGCTCGCCCCGCTGCTGGAGCCGGAGCGCGCGGGCAGCCTGCCCTGAGGCGCAGCGCGCGCCCGGCCGCCGGGTCAGCGCCCGGTCACACCCGCGTCCACGTGTGCCGGTCGCGGGCCATCGCGTGCAGGGCCTCCACGTCGGCCGGCTTGAGGATGCCGCCCAGGCGGGCCAGTTCCTCGATGTCCGCGTCCGTGACGACGCGGACCCCCCGGAGGGGGACGGGGACCGAGACCTCGGCGGGGCCGGCCAGGGCGAGGACGGGGCGGACCTCGGCGGTCAGGGCGTAGGAGGCACGGCCCGCGTCGGCGCGCACCCGGCGCAGCAGCGGCCGGGGCTCGCGGCGGCCCACGGCCACCGTCGGGTCGGCGACCGTCACCCGCTGCTTGCGGGCGGGCAGCGTGCGCACGGCGAACAGGCCGCCGGGGCCGATCGCGAGGTGGTGGATGCGGTCGCCGCCCGGCAGCGGGATCGAGTGCAGGGCGTGCCAGCCCGCGCCGTCCAGCCGGTCCAGGGCCTCGCCCACCGCCTGCTCGGCCGCGAGCGCCTTGCGGCGGGGGTCGGGGCGGAACCGGTGCGGGGGGCCGGGGTCACGGTCCAGGTCGACCAGGAGCGCCTCGCCGGGGCGGTTGGGTGCCAGGTCGTCGTCCGGGTGGAGGGACAGCCGGGCCAGCTCGGCCGGGGTCGGCACCGGGGGCGGGCCGACCGTCACCGAACCGGTGAGGAAGGGGCCCAGGACCTCCAGGACGTCCTGTCTCCGGTCGTCGGCGAGCAGGTTGACCCGGGCCGCCTCCCGGTCGTACCAGGCGATGTTCCGGCCGTCCTGGAGGCAGACGTAGAGACGTTCCTGGCCGTGTCGCCAGGTCGGTATGACGCGCAGTCCGCTCATGCTCATCACCCCTCGACCATGGGAACAGGCGGGGTGCTCCAGGGGCAAGAACCCGGTTACCTTGGAGAGGCGCTGGAGGCATGTTACGGACGGGCATGTTGGGGAGGCGTTGTTGCGCAGCAGCAGGAAGCAACCCGACGTACCGGCTCCGGACGCTCCGTGGAACGAGATCGTGCCCGGTCTGTGGATGGGCGGGCACGAGTTCAGGGGGCGTTCCGGGCAGGTGGAGTTCGCCGTCGTGCGGGACGACTTCGACCTGGTGCAGACCCTGCTGCGGCTGCCGGGGCACGGGCCCGATCCGGGCGTGGAGCACCATGTGTGGCCGATTCCGGACGGCCCGCTGGACGGCACCCAGCTCGCGGGCGTGATGCGCCTGGCGCAGGCGGCGGGCGACGCGCTGGAGGAGGGCCGGAAGATCCTCGTCCGCTGCTTCCACGGGTACAACCGCTCGGGGCTGGTCGTCGCGCACGCCCTGGTACGGCGCGGGGCTTCCACGGACGAGGCGATCCGGCTGATCCGGGACCGCCGTTCGCCGTGGGCGTTGCACAACGACCTCTTCGTCGAGTACCTGCGCGCCGGGCTGGCGACGGCGCGGCTGCTGGAGGAACTCACCGAGTGACGGGCCGACCGCCCCCGCACCGAACCCGGTCCCCAGCCCGTCACGGACCGGCGCGCTCCTATGGCCCAGCGTGACGGGCGACCGGATCGCTCCCCTCCTAATGTGGCGATCAGTCAGCTTCCATCCACATCCACGGAGGTATCGCCATGTCCCTGCGTTCCCCCCTCGCGCGTCTGGCCATAGCCGCTGCCGCCGGCGCCCTCGTCACGTCGGCCGTCGCCACCCCCGCCCTCGCCGACGACTGGGGCCAGGACGACGGCCAGAGCAGCGGCCAGTACGAGGGCCAGTACGAGGACCAGAGCGGCGGCCAGTACGACGGCGGCCGGCACGACCGGTTCGCCCGGGGCGTGGTGACCGCGAGCACGCTGCTGCTGCGCAGCGCGCCGAACCGCGGCAGCCAGGTCATCCGCGTGGCCCACCGGGGCGAACACGTGTCGATCTTCTGCAAGACCACGGGCGAGAGCGTCCAGGGCGACCGGCTCTGGTACCTCCTCCCCGACGGGACGTGGGCCTGGGGGGCGGCGCGCTTCATCGACGTGATCGGGGCCCCACCACGCTGGTGCTGAGTCCCGGAGATCACAAGAGGCACTATTTGGGTAGGTTCCGGACATGATCAACGCCGGAACGACCGTGAAGCGGACGGATGATCCCGCCCCCGCGGTGCACCTCCCCCGGCGCCGTGGCATCGAGCTCGCCCTCATCGTCGTCGCCGTACTGCTGTCCGTGTGCGGCTACTGCGGTGTCGGGCTCGCCAGGCACGGCGCCGTCCCGCCCGGCGCCGCCGGTTACGGCGCCGGGCTCGGCGTGCTCGCGCTGCTGGCGCATCTCGCGGTGCGGCTGCGCGCCCCGTACGCCGACCCGCTGCCGCTGCCGATCGGCGTGCTGCTCAACGGCCTCGGGCTGGTCCTGATCTACCGGCTCGACCTGGAGACCCCGGGCGGGCCGGCGGCCCCCGCCCAGCTCGTGTGGTCCGCGCTGGGCGTGGCCCTGTTCACCGTGACCGTCCTGCTGCTGCGCGACCACCGCCTCCTGCAGCGCCACGCCCGCGGCTGCGTGGTCGCCGCGCTGCTGCTGCTCACGCTGCCGATCCTGTTCCCGCCGGTCAACGGCGCCCGGATCTGGATCCGGGTCGCCGGGTTCTCCATCCAGCCGGGCGAGTTCGCGAAGGTGCTGCTGGCGGTGTTCTTCGCCGCGTACCTGGCCTCGGACCAGGGCGGGCCGGCGTTCGCGGGCCGCCGCGTCTGGCGGCTGCGGCTGCCCACCGGCCGGGCCCTCGGCCCGATCCTCACCGTCTGGCTGGTGAGCGTCGGCGTGCTGGTCCTGGAGCGCGACCTGGGCACGTCGCTGCTGTTCTTCGGCCTGTTCGTGGTCCTGCTGTACGTGGTCACCGGCCGCACCGGCTGGATCGCGGTCGGCCTGCTGCTGGCCGCCCTGGGCGCCGTGGCCGTCGGCATGCTGGAGCCGCACGTGCACGACAGGGTCGAGGACTGGCTGCACCCGTTCGCCTCCATCGAGGCTGGCCGGGGCCCCGGCCAGCTCGCGCAGTCGCTGTTCGCCTTCGCCGCGGGCGGCGTCCTCGGCACCGGACTGGGGCTCGGCCACTCCGTCCTGGTCGGTTTCGCCGTCAAGTCGGACTTCATCCTGGCGACCGCGGGCGAGGAGCTGGGCCTGGCGGGCCTGTCCGCGATCTTCATCCTGTACGGCCTGCTCGTGGAGCGCGGCTACCGGGCCGCCCTCGCCACCCCGGACGCCTTCGGCCGGCTCCTCGCGGTGGGTGTCTCCTCGATCATCGCCCTCCAGGTGTTCGTGATCGCCGGCGGGGTGACGGGCCTGATCCCGCTGACCGGCATGGCCATGCCGTTCCTCGCGCAGGGCGGCTCGTCGGTCGTCACCAACTGGGCGATGGCGGCACTGCTGATCCGGCTGAGCGACTCGGCCCGGCGCCCCCGCGAACCGCAGGCGGCGCCGTGACCCGCCACATCCGCCACGCCGCCCTCTTCTGCGCCCTGCTGCTGGTGGCGCTGCTGGTCAACGCCGCCCGCGTCCAGCTCGTCCAGGCCCCCTCCTACGACGGCAACCCGGCCGACCGCCGCCCGACGATCGCCCGCTACGGCCAGCCGCGCGGCGACATCCTGGTCGGCGGCGAGGCGGTCACCGGCTCCCGCGACTCCGGCGAGCAGCTCCGCTACGAACGCACGTACACCAACGGCCCGTTGTACGCGCCCGTCACCGGGTTCGCCTCGCAGAGGTACGGCACGACGCTGCTGGAGCACACCGAGGACGGCGTCCTGTCCGGCACCGATCCGCTGCTCGCGCCGCTGCCGCTGTGGAGCGACCTGACGCGCGCCCGCAGCCAGGGCGGGCACGTCGTCACCACCCTCGTCCCGGCCGCGCAGCAGGCGGCGTACGAGGGGCTCGCCGGGCGCAAGGGCGCGGTGGCGGCGATCGAGCCGGCGACGGGCCGGGTGCTGGCGCTGGTGTCGTCCCCGTCGTACGACCCCGCGGTGCTGTCCGGGAACGCGGCGTCGACGGCGCGGGCGTGGGCGCGGCTGAACGCCGATCCGGACAAGCCGCTGCTGAACCGGGCGGTCCGGCAGACGTATCCGCCGGGTTCGACGTTCAAGGTGGTCACCGCCGCCGCCGCGCTGGACGCGGGCGTGGCCGTGGACCTCGACGCGCCGACCCGCTCGCCGGACCCGTACACCCTGCCGGGCACCTCGACCTCGCTGACCAACGAGTCCGACGGCTGCGCGGACGCCTCGCTGCGGAAGGCGTTCGTACGGTCGTGCAACACGGTGTTCGCCAAGCTGGGGGTGGACGTGGGCCGGGCCGCCATGGCACGGACGGCGTCGGCCTTCGGCTTCGACGACCCGGCGCTGCGCATCCCCTTCTCCGTGTCGCCGAGCACCTTCGACACCTCGGTGGACCGGGCGCAGCTGGCACTGTCGTCGATCGGCCAGTACAACACGCGGGCCACACCGCTGCAGATGGCGATGGTCGCGGCGGCCGTCGCGAACGGGGGGCTGGTGCGGCCGCCGTACCTGGTGCGGCGGACCACGACGCACGACGGCGGCCTGGTGTCCCAGACCGCCCCGCGGCCCGCCCGCCGGGCGATGCGGCCGACGACGGCCGCCCGGCTGAGGGAGCTGATGGAGGACGTCGTGGCCGGGGGCACGGGCCGGAACGCGGCCGTCCCCGGCGCGGTCGTCGGCGGCAAGACCGGCACCGCCCAGCACGGTCTCGGCAACGCCGGGACGCCGTACGCCTGGTTCGTCTCCTGGGCCCGGGGTGAGCGGGACCCGGAGGCGAGGGTGGCGGTCGCGGTGGTCGTGGAGGACGCGTCGGCGAGGCGGCGGGAGATCACCGGGGGCGGGATGGCGGCGCCGATCGCCCGCGCGGTGACCGAAGCGGTACTGCACTCCCGCCCGGACCAGCTCTAGGGGCACCCGGTACGCCACCCCGGGCCGTGCGAATGCGCTGGCCGGGCGAGGGGTCCGTGCGGGAGGCTGCACGCGTGATCGAGCGAGAGGCCGCCGTTCGGGCTGTCGAGGACCAGTTGGAGCGCGACTACCAGCAGTGGCGGGCCGCGGACGTGCACGCGATGCGGATGGCCGTGGTCGACGTCGAGGAGCACGAGCTGGTGTGGATCGTCTCCTGGACCTCCGAGGAGTTCGTACGCACCCGGAACCCTGCGTTCATGCTGGCAGGCAACGGGCCGTACCTGGTCGACCGTGTCGACGGCGGACTGCACCGGATCGGCGTCGTCTCCGCGAAGACCGGGGAGTGGGAGGCCGACCATCGAGCCCGGATACGTGGGCTGCCGGTGCGCACCGCGGTGGACGATCTGCACGACGCGCTCGGCGAAGTCGCCGCCGCGCGCGGACGCATGCACGCCGTGCGGACGCTGCGCCAGAGGCTGCCCGTGCTCTCGCCCGCGGAGGCCATCGAATACGTCGGCGCTCTGCTGGACGGTGAGGCACCCGCACGTCTCGTGGCCGTCGCCACCGAAGAGCTCGTGGAGCCTCTCGACCCGGTATTCGCGGTGACGACGATTCTGAGCGCGGCGGAAATCCCTCACAGACCCGAGGGGTGACCGAAAGAAGCCGGTCGGCAAGCCGATCGCGCACCCGGTCCCGTTCCTGCCACGACGAAACGGCCCGGCCGCGTTCTAGCCGGACGCTCCGGGCAGTGCCTCCCGGCGGTGCAGCCACTCGGGCGGGACGCCGTCGGCGCCGGTCCGGGCGGCGACGACGCCTCCGGTGATGGCGCACGTGGTGTCGACGTCGCCGAAGCCCTCGGCGGTGGTCCACAGGGCGGCGGTCAGGTCGTCCGGGTGGCGGGCGGCGGACCAGAGGGCGAACGGCACGGTGTCGTCGGCGCGGACGCGCTGTCCGTTGCCGAGCAGGTCGGAGGCCTTCCAGGGCTCGGTGGCGAAGGGCAGCCGGGCGGCGCGCAGCAGCCCGTCCCGCACCGCGCTGTCCGGGGTGAGCGCGGCGACGGCCGCCACGGTCAGTTCGTGCCGTGCCGACAGCGCCGCCGCCACGGCCACGGCCACCGCCCCGGCGACGCCCTCCGGGTGGGCGTGGGTGACCTCGGCGGACAGGACCGCCTGCTCGACGACGCGCGGGAGGCTGTCGTGGAACCAGGCGCCGAGGGGCGCCACCCGCATCGCGGCGCCGTTGCCCAGGCTGCCCTCACCGCCGAACAGCCCGCGCGCCAGCTCCGGCCAGCGGTCCGGCTCCTTCAGCAGCCGGGGCAGCAGCTCGTGCATGCCGTGGCCGTAACCGCGGGCCGGATCGGCGTCGTAGCCGAGCGCGAAGGCCAGGGCGAGGTCCCGCTGCCGGATCTCGCCGTGCTCGTCGAGGACCCGCAGGACGCCCAGCGCCATCGCCGTGTCGTCGGTCCAGTGCCACCGGGGTTCCGGGGGGGTGCGCCGGGCGCGGACCTCCTCGTAGGCCTGGCGCGGGTCGCGGAAGAGGGGGAACCAGCGCTCGCCGAACGCGTCGCCGAGGGACAGGCCCTCCAGGCTGCGGCGGGCGGCGGCACGGTGCGTCGGCGTCATCCGGTCAGCCTCCCACGGCCGCCGTCAGCCCTCGGCTCCGGCCTCGATCGTCTCCTCCACCTCCGCCACGCGTTCCCGTTCCTCCGCCGCGAACCGCTCGGCGTCCAGCCGCTCCGCGATCTCCTCGTCCTGGGCCATCAGCAGATCCAGGTTGGAGTCGCCCATCTCGAACACGCCCATGTCGACGTACGCCTGCTGGAGCCGCTTCCCCCACAGCCCGATGTCCTTCACGCACGGCACGATCCGGGAGAACAACAGCTGCCGGAACAGCGCGAGGAACTCGGACCGCTCGCTGTACTCCTCCGCCTCACTCCGCGGAATGCCGAAGTTCTCCAGGACCTCCACGCCCCGCAGCCGGTCCCGCATCAGGTAGCAGCCCTCGATGACGAACTCCTCCCGTTCCCGGAGTTCGGCGTCGCTCAACTGCCGGTAGCAGTCGCGCAGCGCCATGCGGCCGAAGGCGACGTGCCGGGCCTCGTCCTGCATGACGTAGGCGAGGATCTGCTTGGGCAGCGGCTTGTCCGTGGTGTCCCTGATCATGCCGAAGGCGGCCAGCGCGAGCCCCTCGATCAGCACCTGCATGCCCAGGTAGGGCATGTCCCAGCGGGAGTCCCGCAGGGTGTCCTCGAGCAGCGACCGCAAGTTGTCGTTGATCGGGTAGAGCATGCCGATCTTCTCGTGCAGGAAGCGGCCGTAGACCTCGGCGTGCCGGGCCTCGTCCATGGTCTGGGTCGCCGAGTAGAACTTGGCGTCCAGGTCGGGCACGGACTCCACGATCCGCGCGGCGCACACCATCGCGCCCTGCTCACCGTGCAGGAACTGGCTGAACTGCCAGGACGCGTAGTGCTTGCGCAGCTCGCCCTTCTCCCGCTCGGTGAACTTCGACCAGTATCTGGTGCCGTACAGGGTCATCGCCTCGTCCGGCGTGCCCAGCGGATCGCAGGGATCGACCTCCAGGTCCCAGTCGATCCGCCGCTGCCCGTCCCACTGCTTGTCCTTGCCCTTCTGGTACAGGGCGAGCAGGCGGTCACGGCCGTCGTCGTACTCCCAGCTGAATCGGGCCGCGCCGCTCGCCGGCACCTGCCAGAGGGAGTCTCCGGGGTCCTTGGCGTACAGCTCGTATGTCGGCATGTCTCGCAGGCTCACACGCGGTAGACGCGGGGTCAACAAGTCGCGCGCGGGGGATTGACGAGCTTGCTGACAGGCAGTCTCATAAGAAGCGATGTGACCGCCGGTAACGAAGCGAGGAACGATGACGACCCTGACGGAAGCCGACGCGCTCGAAGGACTGCGCGACGCGCTCGGGCTGCTCAAGGACCGGGAGCAGGTGGCCGAGCGGCTGCTCGCCTCTTCCGCCAAGCACTCCTTCGACCCGGACAAGGAGCTGGACTGGGACGCGCCCTTCGAGGAGGGCAAGTGGTTCTGGCCGCCGGAGCTGGTGTCGCTGTACGACACGCCGATGTGGAAGCGGATGGGCGAGGAACAGCGCATCCTGCTCTCCCAGCACGAGGCCGCGTCCCTGGCCTCGCTCGGCATCTGGTTCGAGCTGATCCTCATGCAGCTCCTGGTCCGGCACATCTACGACAAGTCGGCCACGAGCGCCCACGTCCGCTACGCCCTCACCGAGATCGAGGACGAGTGCCGGCACTCGAAGATGTTCGCCCGCCTGATCTCGCACGGCGACACCCCCTGGTACCCGGTGAGCCGGACGCACCAGCACCTGGGCCGCCTGTTCAAGACGGTCTCCACCACGCCCGGCTCCTTCACCGCCACCCTCCTCGGCGAGGAGGTCCTGGACTGGATGCAGCGCCTGACCTTCCCGGACGAGCGCGTCCAGACCCTCATCCGGGGCGTCACCCGCATCCACGTCGTGGAGGAGGCCCGCCACGTCCGCTACGCCCGCGAGGAACTGCGCCGCCAGATGGTGACCGCCCCGCGCTGGTCGCAGGAGTTCACCCGCGTCACCTCCGGCGAGTTCGCCCGCGTCTTCTCCGTCGCCTTCATCAACCCCGACGTCTACACGAACGTGGGCCTGGACAAGCGCGAGGCCATGGCACAGGTGAAGGCCAGCGCCCACCGCCGCGAGGTCATGCAGACCGGCGCGAAGCGCCTGACGGACTTCCTGGACGACATCGGCGTCCTGCGCGGCGTGGGCCGCCGCCTGTGGAAGTCGTCGGGCCTGCTGGCGTAGCAAGCCACCCACACCGGCAAGCAGCGTCCGAACCATCGCGGACCCGCGCCCGAGCGGAGGCGCCACCCGCAGCCGCCCACAGCGATCAACCGCGCCCGAGCGGGCGCGCGACCCGCAGCCGCCCACGGCGGTGAACCGCGCCCGAGCGGGCGCGCGACCCGCGGCCGCGTACGGCGGGAAGGGGACGGGGCGGGGGTGTTCGCCCGCAGCGGTTGGCGCGTCAGCCCCAGCACCTCTCGAACGCCCGATTCCGCGCCGTTCCGAGGACGGACACCCCCGCCCCGGCCCCGACCCACCCCCCACCACCCGCGCTGCACGCGCCCCCACCGACCCGCCACAGGCGCCGCAGGCACCCCACCACGCACCGGCACCGCGCGCCCCCACCGACCCACCACGCACCCGCACCGAACCGCGACCGCGCACCCCGCACCCCGCACCCCCACCGAACCGCCACAGGCCGCCGCAGGCACCCCGCGCCATGCCGCCGCAGGCACAACGCACCCCCGCCGAACCGCGCAAGCCACCGCAGCCGCCCCCCGCCCCCCGCCCCCCGCCCCCCGAAACCGCGCAGGCCGCCGCAGGCACCCACCACCCGGACGTCCGGTTACGCTGCGGTCCATGACCCCCTCGGCCCCCACCCCCGCCTACCGCCGCCTCAGCGTCGAGGAACGCCGCAGCCAGCTCCTGGAGGCCGCGCTGAGTCTCTTCGCGCACCGCGCCCCCGAGGACGTGTCCCTGGACGACGTGGCGGAGGCGGCCGGGGTGTCACGGCCCCTGGTGTACCGCTACTTCCCCGGCGGCAAGCAGCAGCTGTACGAGGCCGCGCTCAGGTCGGCCGCCGACGAACTCCGGGAGTGCTTCGACGAGCCCCGCGAGGGCCCGCTCCTGCCCCGTCTCGCCCGGGCCCTCGACCGCTACCTCACCTTCGTCGACCAGCACGACGCCGGCTTCAGCGCGCTGCTCCAGGGCGGCAGCGTCGTCTCGACGTCCCGCACCACCGCCATCGTGGACGGCGTACGCCGGGCCGCCGCCGAGCACATCCTGAGCCACCTGGACGTCACCGACCCCGGCCCGCGACTGCGCATGACGGTCCGGATGTGGATCACCGCGGTCGAGGCGGCCTCCCTGATCTGGCTGGACGAGGACAAGCAGCCGCCCGTCGACGAACTGCGCGACTGGCTCGTCGAGCAGTTCGCCGCGGTCCTGACGGTCACCGCGTCCCGGGACGCGCAGACCGCGGCGCTGGTGCGGACCCTGGCCGGGGATGTCTGACACTGGTCGCGTGAAGAGCGAAGACACCCCCTTCGAGGGCGGCCCGATGGACGGCCGCGTGCTGCCCGTGCTGGTGGGCCCCACCGGGCACCCGCCCAAGACGTACCGCATCCCGGTCCCGGACCCCGACGGCGGCCCGCCCACCGTGCTGGTCTACCGCCGCGTCCCCCGGGGCCACAGCAAGCGGCTGGGCCTGACCCTGGGCTGGAAGTACGAGTACGCCCCCGGTCACCGGGCAGGACTGAAGTGGCCGTGGTCGAAACCGGCCCCCGCGCGAGACACCACGCCGGACGCCACCCCCGACGACACCGACGGGTGACGCGCTTGCGCCGATGCGCGCACACCCGGCGCGCGGACCCGCCGCACACGTCCGAAGCTCGCGATGCGGGGTGGAGGGGCCACCCCACCCCGGAGGTGATGACGTGTCAGGAAGGCTTCTGCGCCTGGTGTGCACGGCGGCGACGGCGGTCGGCACGGCCCTCGCACCGCTGCCCGCCACGGCCACGCCCGCGCCCACGCCCGCGCCCGAACCCGGCGACCGCACCGTCGCCGAACTGCTGACGGACCTTCAAGCCCGCTACCGGCAGGCCGAGCAGGCCACCGAGACCTACAACGCCACCGCCGAGCAGCTGCGCAGACAGCGCGCCGAGGTGGTCCGCCTGGACGGCGCACTGGCCCGGGCCCGCCTCCGCCTGCACGACAGCCGGGGCGCGGCGGGCCGTCTCGCCCGGCAGGAGTACCAGGACAGCACGGACATCTCCCCCTACGTACGGCTGCTGCTGGCCCGCGACCCGCAGCACGCCCTGGACCAGGGCCATGTGATCGGCCGGCTGGCGCGGGAGCGCGCCGAGACGGTGGGCCGCCTCACCGGCACCGAGAAGAAGGCCGACGACCTGGCCCGCAAGGCCCGCAAGGCCCTCGACGACCAGCTCACCCTCGCCGCGCGGCAGCAGAAGCAGCGCGACGCCGTACGCGCGAAACTCCACGACGTGGAGCGGGCCATCGCCTCCCTCACTCCCGAACAGCTCGGCGACCTGCGCGACTTGGAGGCAGAGAACGTCGACGAGGCGCAACGGCACCTCACGGCGTCCGGGGCGCTGGGCCCCGAGCGCGACGCCTCGCCGGAGGGCGACCGGGCCCTGCGCTACGCCACCGAGCAGCTGGGGAAGCCGTACGAGTGGGGCGCCCAGGGACCGGAGTCGTACGACTGCTCGGGCCTGACCGCGCAGGCCTGGGCACAGGCAGGCCGGCCCATCCCCCGGACCAGCCAGGAGCAGTGGGCGCGGCTGCCGAGGGTCCCGTTGACGGAGCTGCGCCCCGGCGACCTGGTGGTCTACTTCCCCGAGGCGACGCACGTGGCGATGTACCTGGGGGACGGGAAGGTGATCGAGGCCCCGCGGACCGGCGAGCGGGTCGAGGTCTCGCCGGTCGCGTCGTACCCGATCCTCGGCGCCGTACGCCCGGACGGCGATCAGGCCCCTGCCCGAACTCCTGCCCGAAACCAGGACCAGGTCCCCGATCAGGCCCCCGATCAGGCCCCGGTGACCGAGGCGAGGTAGGCCTCCGTCTTCTCCGGATCGTAGAAGAAGTTCTCGAAGTCGGCCGGGTTGTTGAACCCGTTGGCGAACCGGTCGGCGACCGGCTGGAGCTGCCCGGCGGCGCCGATCAGGTTCAGCACGTGCTCCGGCGGCGGCGCGAGCATCGTGTTGGTCCACTTGACGACGTGCTGGACGGTGTCCCAGTACCGGTCGAACGTGGCCTGCATCCACTCCTCGTCGAACGGCTTGTCCCCGTGCTCGATGATCGAGGCGAGGTAGGCGGCCGCGCACTTGGAGGCGGAGTTGGAGCCCTGCCCGGTGATCGGGTCGTTGGCGACGACGACGTCCGCGACGCCGAGGACCAGCCCGCCGCCGGGCAGCCGGCCGACGGGGTGGCGGACGGTGGGCGCGTAGCGGCCGGCGAGGGTGCCGCCGGCGTCGGTCAGCTCGACCTTGGTGGCCCGCGCGTACTCCCAGGGCAGGAACTTCTCCATGAGTTCCAGGGTCAGGGAGAGGTGCTCGGCCGGGTCCTTGACGCCGTTGAAGACGTCGAGCGGGCCGCCGGGTATGCCTTCCCAGAACAGGATGTCCGCGCGGCCGGACGTGGTGAGGGTCGGCATGACGAACATCTCGCCGACGCCGGGCACCAGGTTGCAACGGACGGCGTCGTAGTCCGGGTGTTCCGGACGCGGGCCGAGCCCGTGGACGTAGGCCACCGCCAGCGCGCGCTGCGGCTCGCTGTAGGGGGAGCGCGAGGCGTCCCGGCCGAACATCTGCACCAGCTCGCCCTTGCCGGCCGAGATCAGCACCAGGTCGTAGGCGCGGGAGAAGTAGTCGAGGTCGCCGACCGCCGCGCCGTGGATCACGAGCTGGCCGCCGCGCTGCGCGAACGTCTCCATCCAGCCGGACATCTTCACCCGCTGGTCCACCGACTGCGCGTACCCGTCGAGCTTGCCCACCCAGTCGATCGCGCGCTGGGACGGTCCGGGCTCGAAGGAGCCCGGGGCCGCCACCGAGACGCCGAGTCCTTCGATCTTCGGGGCCTGGGACTCCCAGAAGTTCAGCTGGAGATCGCGCTCGTGCTGCAGTGCCGTGTGGAACATGCACTGCGTCGACATGACCCGGCCGGTGCGGATCTCGTCCGCCGTCCGGTTCGACATCAGGGTGACCTCGTACCCGTGGGACTGCAGTCCGAGGGCGAGCTGGAGTCCGGACTGACCGGCTCCGACGACGAGTATCTTCCGCATACGGGTGGGCTCTCCTAGGTACGACGGAGGGACGACTGGCTACGGCTGGGTACGACTGGCTACGACCAGGAACGCTGACTACGGCGGTGGAAGGACCGGGTACGACGGAGGAACGCCGGACGGCACTAGGCGGGCGTTTCCTCCAGGGCGTGGGCCACGAGGGACAGCAGGGTCTCGATCACCGATATCCGGCGCCGCGCGTCCATGATCATGACAGGTATGTGCGCGGGGACGCTGAGTGCCTCCCGCACGTCCTCCGGCTCGAACTGCTCGCTGCCGTCGAAGTGGTTGACCGCGACGACGTACGGCAGTCCGCAGCTCTCGAAGTAGTCCAGCGCCGGGAAGCAGTCCTTCAGCCGACGGGTGTCGGCCAGGACGACGGCGCCGATCGCGCCGCGCACCAGGTCGTCCCACATGAACCAGAACCGCTGCTGGCCCGGCGTGCCGAACAGGTAGAGCACCAGGTCGTCGTCGAGCGTGATGCGGCCGAAGTCCATGGCCACGGTGGTGGTCAGCTTGCCGGGCGTGGCGGTGAGGTCGTCGTGCTCCTCGCTCGCCTCGGTCATCAGCGCCTCGGTCTGCAGGGGCGTGATCTCGGAGGCGGTGGTGACCAGCGTGGTCTTGCCCACGCCGAAGCCACCGGCCACGACTATCTTCGTGGCGATCGGTGCACGGGTGCGGTCCGTCTGCCAGGATTTCAGGTCCTCGTCCGGTTCGGCGAGGGGGGAGACGCCATGGGCGGCGTCAGAGACGGCGGAGTCCACTCAGCACCCTTTCCAGCAGAGCGCGGTCCGGACGGCCCGTGCCGTGACCGGTTCCCGTGCCGTACACGCGGATCTTTCCCTGGTCCGCGAGGTCGCTGAGGAGCACGCGGACCACGCCGAGCGGCATCTTCAGCAGCGCGGCGATCTCGGCCACCGTGCGCATGCGGCGGCACAGTTCGACGATGGCCCGCATCTCCGGCATGACCCGGGTGGTGAGGGAACCGTTCGTCAGCTCCTTGCGCTCCTCCGGAGCCTCCAGCGCCGCCACGAACGTCTCCACGAGGAGGACGTGGCCGAAGCGGGTGCGGCCGCCGGTGAGCGAGTAGGGACGGACGCGGGCGGGCTTGCGGTCGCCGCCGCGGACCGGCAGGTGCTGCTTGCTGTTCTCCGGCGCACTGGTCATCGGGGGCTCCCCGCGGACTGCGACTCCAGGGATTTGCGCAGCTCGCTGCGGAGTTCGGGCGTCAGCACGTGGCCGGCGCGGCCGACGAACAGGGCCATGTGGTAGGCCACCACGCTCATGTCGCTGTCCGCCGAGCCGTGCACGCCGAGCAGGGAGCCGTCGCTGATCGACATCACGAACAGGCTGCCCTCGTCCATCGCGACCATGGTGTGCTTCACGCCGCCGAAGTCCATGAGCTTGGCGGTGCCGACGGTGAGGCTGCCGATGCCGGAGACGACGGTGGCCAGGTCGGCGGCCGAGCCACGGGGTCCGCCGGACGTGTCGGCCTGCGTCTGCCGGGCCTCCTCGTTGCGTCCGGGGTCCGAGGAGAGCAGCAGCAGACCGTCGGAGGAGACCACCGCGACCGACTGGATGCCCGGCACCTCCTCGACGAGGTTGGTCAGCAGCCAGTGCAGGTTACGGGCCTCACTGCTCAGTCCGAAGGTACTGGGCGCGGTCAACTGCTTGCCTCCTCGACTGTGCCCCCCGTGGCTTGTTCGGGTGTGGGTTCCGCTGTCTCCGGCGTCCGGTTCCGGCCGGTCCGTTCAGCGATCTCCGCCGTCACGTCGCGGTATCCGGCCTCCGCCCCCCGACGGAAGCCGCCGAGCCTGCGGCGCAGGGCTTCGGCGTCGACGGAACCGCTCCGGGGGCGTGGAACCTCGGCGGGTGCGGTGATCTTCGGGGTCCGCTTGGGCAGACCCTTGTCGGTGACGGGCTCTTCGTCCGCGGTACGGGTGTGTTCCGCCGCGGCGTCGCCCTCCCCGGGTGCGGGCCGGCCGGCGTCCACGGCTCCGCTCGTGCCGTCCTCGCCGTCGGGGGCGGGCGGCTGCTGCGGGCCTTCACCGGCGGACGCGGGGTGGGTGTGGGTCGGGGGCTCCTCCTCGGGCGGCGCCGGGAGCAGGAGCTCCATCGTGGTCTCCGCGGGCCGCTCACGAACCGCTTCCGGCCCCTCGGCGGCGCCGGCGTTCCCCGCGCCGGCGCCGGTACCGGCGCCGGTACCGGCCGCTCGCGAGGCCGCTTCCGCGCGCTGTGCCCCGGCCTCTCCCGCGGTCTCTCCCGCGGTCTCTCCCGCGGTCTCTCCCGCGGCAGCCCGCGCGACCGGGTCCGCGCTCTCGTGCGCGGGCCCTTCCGCGGGCCCTTCCGCGGTCTCTTCCGGCCCGTCGGGCACGTCCGTCACGTTCGGCGCATCCGGCGCGGGCCGCTCCCCGCGTACGGCCTCGTCCGCGTCGCCCCGCTCGCGCACCGCCTTCTCCGCCAGCGCCACCAGCGGGTCGCCGGAGTCGGAACGGCTGTGCAGCACGTTGGAGTTGGCCTCGGCGTCGGCACCGGGCAGGGAGAAGGATGCGGCGGAGCCCGGTGCGGGCGAGGCGGACGCCGGCACGGCGGCCGACGGCGCGGCCGCCAGCAGCGAGGTGGGCAGGACCACGACCGCGGCGACGCCGGCCTGCTTCTGGTCGCGCAACTGGACGCGCACGCCGTGCCGGTGGGCGAGGCGGGCGACGACGTAGAGGCCCAGGCCGAGGCCGTCCTCGCCCTCCTGGTCGTAGGGCGACTCCGGGTCGAACTCGGCGAGGCGGGCGTTGAGGCGGGTCATCCGCTCGGGGGTCATGCCGATGCCCTCGTCCTGGACGGAGAGCATGACCTCGCCGTTCTCCAGGAGCCAGCCGGAGACCTCGACGGGCAGGTCGGGCGGGGTGGACGCGGTGGCGTTCTCCAGGAGTTCGGCCAGCAGGTGGGACAGGTCGTCGGCGGCGAATCCGGCCACGTGCGCGTGCGGCGGCAGCGCGGCGATGCGGACGCGCTCGTAGCGCTCGATCTCGCTGACCGCGGCACGGACGACGTCGACGAGCGGCACCGGACCGGCGTGCTGCTGGACGTGCTCGGTGCCGGCGAGGACGAGGAGGTTCTCGCTGTGCCGGCGCATGACCGTGGCGAAGTGGTCGAGCTTGAACAGGGTGGAGAGGCGGTCGGGGTCCTGCTCCCGCTCCTCCAGGCCCTCGATGACGGCGAGTTGTCGTTCGACCAGGCCGAGCGTGCGCAGGGCGAGGTTGACGAAGGTGCCGCCGATGCTGTCCCGCAGCCGCCCCAGCTGGGCGGTGGAGTCGGCGAGTTCGGTACGCAGCTCCTCGCGGGCGTCCGCCATCTTCTGCCGCTGGCCGACCAGGTGCTTGCGGTCGGCCTCCAGGGTGGCGATGCGCTCGTGGAGGGCGACGGCGTGCGCGTGCAGGGCGTTGACGGAGCGGACGACCTGGGCGAACTCGTCGTTCCGGCCGGTGAACTTGACGGGTTCCTCGGCGGTCGGGTCCTCGGCCTGCGCGAGCCGGGCCGAACCGAGGCGCAGCACGGCGAGCGGGCGGGTCAGCGTGCGGGCCATGGCGGTGGCGACGCCGACGGCGAGCAGCATGAGGGCGCCGAGGACGGCGATGCGGATCTCCAGCGCGGTGACGTCGTCGTCGCGCAGCTGGGCGAGGTCCTTGGTGCGGCGTTCGTACAGGGCGGACTCCACCCCGCGCATCGCGTCGATGCGGGCGGACAGCGCGGCGTCGAGCTTCCCGGTGCCGGTGCCGAGTTCGGAGTCGGACAGCGTCGGCTGGTCGGTGAGGGAGGCGAGGTACTTCTCCGCGGAGTTCACCTCGGGACCGGTGACGGTGGAGTCGTACGACGTCCGGGCGGCCTTGGCCGCGCTCTCGCGGAAGCCGGCGAGGGCGGCGTCGGAGCGCAGGCGGGCCTGGACCGCGGCGGCGGTCAGGGCGTCGCGCTGCTTGGCGTCGGCGGACGTGGACGTGGTGGTCGTCGTGGGCAGGCCGGTGACCGGGCTGATGACGGTCTGAGAGGTGGTGGGCACGTTCAGCGCCGCCAGCAGCAGCCCGCGGGTGGCGGCGGCCTGCTGTACGGCGGAGTCGAGCTCGGCGAGGGCGTACGCGCCCGATCCGGCGCGCGGCGGCATCTGCTCGGCCAGCCGCTCCGCGAGCCGGTGCAGCTCGGTGACGGCGCCGGAGTAGGCGTCGTGCGCCTCCAGGGCGCTGCTCTTGCCGGTGAGCGCGGCCCGGCGCAGGGCGGCTATGCCGTCGAGGTCGCCGCGCAGCGAGGCGGGGACGTCCGGGTCGGCGCGCAGTTCCTCGACCTGCCGGTCGACACGGGCGCTGCGCTGCTCGGTGGGCGCCTTGGTCCTGGGCCGCCCGGCGGCGATGTACGACGTCACCTCGTCCCGCTCGTCGGCGAGGGCGTGGGCGAGGGCGAGGGCGTCCTGGGTCTGCTCGGCGAGGGTCACCAGGTCCTGGGAGTCCTTCAGCTGAGCGGAGGCGGCCAGGACGGCGGGGGCGCCGGCCCCGGCTATGGCGGCCGCCACGACCGCCACGGCGACGATGAGCCGGTTGCGCACGTGGGTGCGCCGGCCCTTTCCGGTGACGGTGTCGGGAGTGCCGGGCGTGCGCTCCGCGCCCGCTGCGGGGTCCGTCTGCTTGCCTGTGCGACGAGGCCGCGTCTTCTGCACCGGTGCTCGCATTCCTGACTCGTGTTACCCATGGGCCCGGGTGACGTTGCGTCAGCATGTGCCGACTGCGCGTGTGCCCGGTACGGTCCCCGACCCTCCCAGTGCCGGTGGGCGGTGGCCGCGCATCACCTGACCCGCCACCCGAAGGAGTGAACATCGGGTGGGAGTTGGCGGGCAAGTTCCTCTGACCGTTGCACCGGTCCTGTGCGGCGGGCCGGTTGGACGTCTGCGGCGGGCAGTGGCAATATTTGCCGCCACGCATTCCCGGAGCGGCGAATTCCCCCGCAAATCAGACGCCTGACCTGCGAGGGGGTGTCGGCCCTGCGGCGATTGCCAGCCTTTCATGAACCTCGTGAAAGGCTCGTGCAGACTGGCCGAATGCGTACGGAACTTGCCTCGGAGCCGGGCGACCACACCCTCGCCAACGAGGACTTCGCCGCTGTCGTCCTGCCCGCTTCGGGACAGGGTGGCGCCCTGGTGGTCCTGGACGGAGTGACGCCGCCGAAGGGTGGCACCGGGTGTCTGCATTCGGTCCCCTGGTACACCGCGCGACTGGGCGGAGCGCTGACCGAACTGACCCTTTCCCTCCCCGATGTCCCGCTCTCGCAGGCCCTGTCCCGGGCCATCACGCGCACCGCCGAGTCACACACGCAAACCTGTGACCTTTCTCACCCACGAACACCGCAGGCGACGGTGGTCGTGGCGCGCTGGTCGACGCAGCAGGTGGAGTACCTGGTCCTGTCGGACTCCGTCCTGCTGGTGGAGTCGCCGGACGGTGCGGTCACGGCCCTGCTGGACGACCGGCTGGCGCGGCTGCCCCGGTCCGCCCTGGCTACGGACGCCTTGGTCGACGCCCATGTGCGCAACAAGGAGGGCGGGTTCTTCACGGCGGCGGCTGATGCGTCGGTGGCGGACCGGGCGGTGACGGGCGTGCTGCCGCGGGACCGCGTCCGGGCACTGGCGGCGCTCACGGACGGGGCGGCGAGGTGGGTGGAGCGGTTCGGGGAAGGAGACTGGACGGACTGCCTGCGACTCGTGCGCGAGCACGGCGCCCGGGCACTGCTGAACCGCGTACGGGCCCTGGAGTCGGCCGACACCCGTCGGGCGTTCCTGGGCCGCGCCAAGACACACGACGACGCGACGGTGGTGTACGCGGAGCTGTGACCCGGCCGCCACCCCGGCCGCCGCGCCGCCCCGGCCGGCGAGTCCCGGGCTGCCCGGCCACGACCGTACGGCCCGGCGACCACGCGCCCCCTCGACACCTCGACACCGCGACACCGCGACACCGCGACACGACCGCACGACCGCACGACCGCTCGGCCCGGAGCGGACGGCACGAGGCATGTCCCTGCCCAGCATCCTGGCGGTTGTCGCGCACCGGACGACGAGTCCCTGTCGGCCGGCGGGCTGCTCGCACGGGACGGGGCGGCCGGGGCCCGTACCGCGGTGGTCACGGCGACCTGGGCGGCGGGCACCCGTCGCGCCGGCGAACCGGCCGACGCGCTGCGCATCCTCGGCGCCGCTCCCCCGCGCCCGCTCGGCTGCGCGGACGCCCGCGCCCCGCGGTCGGCGCCCGGCGCGGCACGGTGGTGCGACGCACCGCTGGACGAGGCGGTGGGCCGACCGGTCGCGCACGTGCGGGAGTTCCGCCCGGACATCGTCGTCACCCACGCCCCCTGCGGCGGGCTGACCGGCCATCCCGGCCACGTCCACACCCACCGGTCGTCCGTCCTGGCGGCCCGGGCCGCCGGGCCGACCGGTCTCCATCCGGACGCCGGCGCCCCCTGGCGGCCGGACTCGGTCCTCCTGGCCACCCACCCCGACTCGGCCGCGCGGGACCTGGGCGCCCGCCCGGTCCGCGCGGGGCGGGCCCTGTACAGCGTTCCGGACAGCTGGGTCGGCGTGACCGTCGACGTCCGTCCGTGGCTGGAGCGGAAGATCGCCGCTGTCATGGCGCACCGCAGCGAGGTGGCGCGGGGAGCCCTGCCCTGCGGCCGGCCGGCCGCCCTGCCCGCGGCGGAGCGGGAGGAGTTGCCGGCCGCCGAGTGGTACGTGCGCCACCCGCTCGCCCCGGCCGCGGCGCCTGCCGGACGGGACGCGCCCGGGTTTCGGGCTACCGTTCCATTCCCCGGTTCAACTGACCGAGCAGACGGGCGAGTTCGGCCACTTCCCGGCGGTCCCAGTGGGCCAGCTTGCTGACGTAGCGGGCGCGGCGGGCCTCGCGGACCCTGCCGACCCGGCCGCAGCCCTCCTCGGTGAGGTGGACCAGCCAGGCCCGTCCGTCGGCGGGGTCGGGCTCGCGGGCGACCAGGCCCAGCTCCTCGAGGGCGCGCAGCTGGCGGGACATGGTGGCCTTGCCGACGCCGATGTAGGCGGCCAGTTCCGTCGCCCGCTGGCGGCCGTGCTCGTCCAGCCGCACGAGGAGTCCGTAGGCGGCCGGTTCCAGGTCCGGGTGGACCTCGCGGGCCATCTCGCCCTGGCTGGCGCGGGCGCGCCGGAGCAGAACCGTCAGTTCGCGCTCCAGGGACAGGTATTCCTGGTCCGCACCGCTCGGTGACGCCTGCGACTCCGCTGGGCGTCCGCCGCCGTTTCCGCCTTCGTGCACGTCAGTCCCCGCCTCGGTTTTCCCGGTCCTGAAAGTTTCCGCCGAACGCCGTCATCGCCGCAGCTCGGCAAGTATTTCGCAGGCTTAGACCAACGGCAGCCTCCGGTCCCCCTTCCCAGTCGGCGGTCTACGTGCGTAGCTTCTTCACCGGGCGTTGCTGGCATGCTCACGCCATTCTCGGCCGCCAGGCCGGTCGGTGCGGGCACTTCCAGCACGTCCCCGCACGTCCCCGCACGTCGCCGCACCGCCCGCAGCGCCCGCACCGCCGGCACCGCCCGCACCGCCCGCACGTTCCCGCTCCCTCCCCACCACCACCGAGCCTTCGGAGGCACGTCATGCCCGTGCACAGACCCGGACCGCTCCGCCCCCGGCGCCTCTTCCTCGCCGGTCTCCTGCTCGCCGCCCTCTCCCTCGTCCTCACCGTGCCGGCGTCCGCCGCGGGCACGCCCGCCCGCGGCTCCGCGTACATGGGCATGGGCGTCCTGGCCCACGACGGCAGCAACGGCACCCCCAGCACCGGTGACGTCACCCAGACGGAGGGCGTCGACGTCGCCAGTTACCAGGGCAACGTCGCCTGGTCGACCCTGTGGAACAGCGGGGTCAGGTGGGCGTACACCAAGGCCACCGAGGGGACGTACTACACGAACCCCTACTTCGCGCAGCAGTACAACGGCTCGTACAACGTGGGCATGATCCGCGGCGCGTACCACTTCGCGACCCCGGACACCACCAGCGGCGCGACCCAGGCCAACTACTTCGTGGACCACGGCGGCGGCTGGTCCGGCGACGGCAAGACCCTCCCGGGCGCGCTCGACATCGAGTGGAACCCCTACGGCGCCGCCTGCTACGGCAAGTCGACCAGCGCCATGGTCAGCTGGATCGCCGACTTCCTCAACACGTACAAGTCCCGCACGGGCCGCGACGCCGTGATCTACACGGCCACCAGCTGGTGGACCCAGTGCACCGGCAACTACGGCGGCTTCGCCGCCAACAACCCGCTGTGGATCGCGCGGTACGCCTCCGACCCGGGGACGCTGCCGGCCGGATGGTCGTACTACACGATGTGGCAGTACACCTCGTCCGGGCCGACGGTCGGCGACCACGACAAGTTCAACGGCGCGCTCGACCGGGTGCAGGCGCTCGCCATCGGCTGACGCCCCGCCCCGCACGCCGACGCCCCGCCCCGCACAGGGTGGAGACCCGGGCCTCCCTCACGAGAACCCGGGTCTTCCCCGATCCGGCAGCCCCGGTCACACCGCCACCGGAACCTCCGGCTCCGCGCCGCTCGTGGCGGGTGCCAGGGCCAGCTCCAGGACCTGGCGGACGTCGGTGACGGCGTGCACGTCGAGCTTGTCCAGCACCTCGGCCGGGACGTCGTCCAGGTCGGGCTCGTTGCGCTTGGGGATGACGACCGTGGTCACGCCCGCCCGCTGCGCCGCGAGCAGCTTCTGCTTCACCCCGCCGATCGGCAGGACCCGGCCGGTCAGCGAGACCTCGCCGGTCATCGCCACGTCGGTGCGGACCAGCCGGCCGGACAGCAGCGAGGCCAGCGCGGTCGTCATCGTGATGCCGGCGCTCGGGCCGTCCTTGGGGACCGCGCCCGCCGGGAAGTGGATGTGCACGCCCCGGTCCTTCAGGTCCGCCACCGGCAGCTCCAGCTCGGCGCCGTGGCTGCGCAGGAAGCTCAGCGCGATCTGCGCCGACTCCTTCATCACGTCGCCCAGCTGACCGGTCAGGGTCAGGCCCGCCGCGCCCGTCTCCGGGTCCGCGAGGGACGCCTCGACGAACAGGACGTCGCCGCCGGCCCCGGTGACCGCCAGGCCCGTAGCCACGCCGGGCACCGCGGTACGGCGCTCGGCCGGGTCCTGGGCCGCCTCCGGCACGTGGTGCGGCCGGCCGATCAGCCCGCGCAGATCGTCCGCGCGAACGGTGAACGGCAGCTCCCGCTCGCCGAGTTCGTGCTGGGCGGCGATCTTGCGCAGCAGCCGGGCGATCGACCGCTCCAGGGTGCGCACGCCCGCCTCGCGCGTGTACTCGCCGGCGAGCTTGCGCAGCGCGCCCTCGTCCAGCGTCACCTCGTCCCCGGCGAGGCCGGCCCGCTCCAACTGGCGCGGGAGCAGGTGGTCGCGGGCGATGACGACCTTCTCGTCCTCGGTGTAGCCGTCCAGGCGCACCAGTTCCATACGGTCCAGGAGCGCCTCCGGGATGGCCTCCAGGACGTTGGCGGTGGCGAGGAAGACGACGTCGGACAGGTCGAGTTCGACCTCCAGGTAGTGGTCGCGGAAGGTGTGGTTCTGCGCCGGGTCCAGGACTTCGAGGAGGGCCGCCGCGGGGTCGCCGCGGAAGTCGGAGCCGACCTTGTCGATCTCGTCCAGCAGGACGACCGGGTTCATCGATCCGGCCTCCTTGATCGCGCGGACGATACGGCCGGGCAGCGCGCCGACGTAGGTGCGCCGGTGGCCGCGGACCTCCGCCTCGTCGCGGACGCCGCCGAGGGCGACGCGGACGAACTTGCGGCCCATGGCGTGCGCCACGGACTCGCCGAGCGAGGTCTTGCCGACGCCGGGCGGGCCGACCAGGGCGAGCACGGCGCCACCGCGACGGCCCCCGACGATCCCCAGCCCCCGGTCCGCGCGGCGCTTGCGGACCGCGAGGTACTCGGTGATCCGCTCCTTCACGTCTTCCAGACCGGCGTGCTCGGCGTCCAGGACCGCCTTGGCGCCCCGGATGTCGTAGGCGTCCTCGGTGCGTTCGTTCCACGGCAGTTCGAGGACGGTGTCGAGCCAGGTGCGGATCCAGGAGCCCTCCGGCGACTGGTCGGAGGACCGCTCCAGCTTGTCGACCTCCTTCAGGGCGGCCTCGCGGACCTTCTCCGGCAGGTCGGCGGCCTCGACGCGGGCGCGGTAGTCGTCGGACTCCTCGCCCTCCTTCTCGCCGTTGAGCTCGCGCAGCTCCTTGCGGACGGCCTCCAGCTGACGGCGCAGCAGGAACTCGCGCTGCTGCTTGTCGACGCCCTCCTGGACGTCCTTGGCGATGCTCTCGGCGACGTCCTGCTCGGCGAGGTGGTCGCGCAGCTGCTGGGTGGCCAGCTTCAGGCGGGCGACCGGGTCGGTGGTCTCCAGGAGCTGGATCTTCTGCTCGGTGGTGAGGAAGGGCGAGTAGCCGGAGTTGTCGGCGAGCGCGGAGACGTCGTCGATGGCCTGGACCCGGTCGACGACCTGCCAGGCGCCCCGCTTGCGCAGCCAGGCGGTGGCGAGCGCCTTGTACTCCTTGACCAGTTCGGCCGCGTGACCCGGCAGGGGGTCGGGCGCCTTCTCGTCGATCCGCGTGCCCTCGACCCACAGCGCCGCGCCCGGGCCGGTGGTGCCCGCGCCGATGCGCACGCGGCCGCGGCCGCGGACCAGCGCGCCCGGGTCGCCGTCGGCCAGCCGGCCGACCTGCTCGACGGTGCCGAGCACACCGGTGCCCGCGTAGGTCCCGTCGACGCGGGGCACCAGGAGAACCCTGGGCTTCCCCGGCTCGGAGCGGGCGGCGGCCTGGGCGGCCTCCACCGCGGCGCGCACGTCGGCGTCGCTCAGGTCCAGCGGAACCACCATGCCGGGCAGCACGACCTCGTCGTCGAGCGGCAGCACAGGCAGGGCGAGCGGTGTGAACGCCTCGGACTCAGCAGCCATGATCTCCCCTTCGGCAGTCAAGTTGAGCTATGCCGACTCAATGCTCGGCGGCATCCCGTTGTTCCCCGGGGAGTGTTCGCCGAGAGCGATCACCGCGGCCGACGGCCGGCGTACGTGGCGGCGAGGGCCGACGGCCGCCGGCCCGGACACCCGGAATTCCCGTGGCCGTCGCGCCGTGTTCGTGCAGGATGGGCCCCATGACCGCCACCTACGAAACCCCCGTGGTGCTGGATCGTCGTGAGGGCCCCTACGGCGAGGTCGTGCTGCGCCGGCACGGCGAGCTGCTGCAGATCATCGCCAACGGCTGCTTCCTGATGGACACCTCCGACGGCCGCTCCGAGCGGCTGCTCGTGGACGCCGCGCTGGACACCCTCGGCGCCCGCCCCGAACCGCGTGTGCTGATCGGCGGGCTCGGCGTCGGCTTCTCGCTCGCACACGCCGCGGCGAACCCCCGCTGGGGCGCGATCACGGTGGTGGAACGCGAACGAGCGATCATCGACTGGCATCTGCGCGGCCCGCTGTCGGCACTGTCCTCACAGGCCGTGGCCGACCCGCGCACCCGCGTCGTCGAGGCGGACCTGGTCGACCATCTCCGTGAGACGTCCGCCACGTACGACGCTCTGTGCCTGGACATCGACAACGGGCCCGGCTGGACCGTCACCGAGGGCAACGGCACTCTCTACTCGCCCGCCGGACTGGCAAGCTGCGCAAGGGTGTTGAGGCCGGGCGGGGTTCTCGCGGTGTGGTCGGCCGAGCCATCCCCGGAATTCGAAGAAACCTTGTGGAATGCCGGGTTCCCACAGGTGCGTACCGAAGAGGTCCCCGTTGCCCGGGGCGTTCCCGACGTCGTGCACCTCGCCGTCCTACCTGGATAGCAAATAAACGGTGACTCCCCGTACGCTGCTGCCCTGACGCCGATCATTCCGCGTCAATCGCAGGCATGCGCAGACCTGTGCAAGTGCAGACATGTGCAAGTAACGGATCACCCCACGGATTCCGGAAAGCAACTCAGGGGCGGGCGATGGAGCAGACACACACCTCGCACAACGGCACGACCACGACCCAGGGCGCGCAGCGCCGGGTGCTGGTGGTCGAGGACGATCCGACGATCGTCGACGCCATCGCGGCCCGCCTGCGCGCCGAGGGTTTCCTCGTGCAGACCGCCGGCGACGGTCCGGCGGCCGTCGACACCGCCGAGGCCTGGCAGCCCGACCTGCTGATCCTCGACATCATGCTGCCCGGCTTCGACGGACTGGAGGTCTGCCGCCGTGTGCAGGCCGCCCGTCCGGTGCCGGTGCTGATGCTCACCGCGCGCGACGACGAGACCGACATGCTGGTGGGACTCGGCGTCGGCGCCGACGACTACATGACGAAGCCGTTCTCCATGCGGGAGCTGGCCGCGCGGGTGCACGTGCTGCTGCGCCGCGTGGAGCGGGCCGCGCTGGCCGCGGCGACGCCGAGGAACGGCATCCTGCGCCTGGGCGAACTGGAGATCGACCACGCGCAGCGGCGGGTCCGGGTGCGCTCCGAGGACGTGCACCTCACGCCCACCGAGTTCGACCTGCTGGTCTGCCTGGCGAACACACCGCGCGCGGTGCTCTCCCGCGAGCAGCTGCTGGCGGAGGTGTGGGACTGGGCGGACGCCTCCGGCACCCGGACCGTCGACAGCCACATCAAGGCGCTGCGCCGGAAGATCGGCGCCGAGCGGATCCGCACGGTGCACGGCGTGGGCTACGCGCTGGAGACCCCGACCCCATGAGCGGCGGACCGACCGCGCCGAGAGGCCCCGGGGAGGAACCCTGGGGCGGCGTACGCCCGTTCTCGATCAAGACCAAGCTGGGCGTGCTGGTCGTCGTCTCGGTGCTGATCACCACCGGTCTGCTGATGATCGCGGTGCGCACGGAGACCGAGCTGCGTTTCATCACGGTCTTCTCGATGATCGCGACCCTGCTGATCACGCAGTTCGTCGCGCACTCGCTCACCGCGCCGCTGGACGAGATGAACGCGGTGGCCCGTTCCATCTCGCACGGCGACTACACGCGCCGGGTGCGCGAGAACCGGCGGGACGAACTGGGCGACCTGGCCCAGACGATCAACCGCATGGCCGACGACCTGGAGGCCCAGGACCGGCAGCGCAAGGAGCTGGTCGCGAACGTCTCGCACGAGCTGCGCACGCCCATCGCGGGCCTGCGCGCGGTGCTGGAGAACATCGTGGACGGCGTCTCGCCCGCCGACACCGAGACCATGCGCACCGCCCTGAAACAGACGGAGCGGCTCGGGCGGCTGGTGGAGACGCTGCTCGACCTGTCCCGGCTGGACAACGGCGTCGTACCGCTGCGCAAGCGGCGCTTCGAGGTGTGGCCGTACCTGTCGGGCGTGCTGAAGGAGGCCAACATGGCCGTGCCCGCCCGCGCGGGCATCGCCTCCGGCTCCGGCACCCACACCCGCACCGACGTCCATCTGCACCTCGACGTCTCCCCGCCCGAACTGACCGCGCACGCCGACCCGGAGCGCATCCACCAGGTGGTCGCCAACCTGATCGACAACGCGGTCAAGCACAGCCCGCCGCACGGCCGGGTGACCGTCAAGGCGCGGCGCGGCGCGCAGCCGGAGTCGCTGGAGCTGGAGGTGCTGGACGAGGGTCCCGGCATCCCCCGCTCGGAGTGGCACCGGGTCTTCGAACGCTTCAACCGGGGCGACGCGGGCGCGTCGAAGGGGCCGGGCAGCGACGGCGGCACGGGCCTCGGCCTGGCGATCGCCCGCTGGGCGGTGGATCTGCACGGCGGCCGGATAGGGGTGGCCGAATCTGCGCGAGGTTGCCGGATTCTTGTCACTCTTCCGGGAGAGACAGCCGTACCAAGTTGACGTAAGGTCCGAACCGGAGTCCCCCCGTCCACCGACGTTCGCGCCGGCGGACACGTGTGACCAGGAACAGGCCCGCAGGCTCTGCTCGCAGGGCCTGCACCGGCGTACCCCGGCGCTCCCCAACCTCCCCTTCGTACAGCGGAACCACGCTTGTTTCCCGCCGTTTCGAGCCCCGAAACACCCTTCGCAATGTGACTTGCGCGACGTTGAACCGGTCCGGACTGACCTTCGCCGCCGGGGAGGCGTAGCCTTGATTCCCGCTGTCCATCACCTTGTGAAGCGGAAGAGGGCGGTTGCCGCCGTGTCGCCACAGTCCCCCAGTAACTCAAGCTCCTCCACCCTTCGGGCAGGAGGCGCGTCTACGACCGACGCCGACCAAGCGGGCAAGAACCCCGCTGCCGCGTTCGGTCCCAATGAGTGGCTCGTCGACGAGATCTATCAGCAGTACCTCCAGGACCCGAATTCGGTAGACCGCGCCTGGTGGGACTTCTTCGCCGACTACAAGCCGGGGGCGGCCGCCTCACCGGCTCCGGCGGGTGCTGCGGCCGCGGGGGCCGCAGGGACCACCACCACCCCGGCGCCGGCCGCTCCGGCCGCGCCCGCGGCTCCGGCCGCCGCTCCCGCTCCGGCTCCCGCGGCCCCGAAGCCCGCCGCCGCGGCTCCCGCCCCGGCCCAGGCTCCGGCTCCCGCGAAGGCCGCTCCGGCCCCGAAGCCCGCCGCCAAGCCGAAGGCGGAGCCCGCCGCGCAGGCCGCCGACGGCCCGGAGCTGGTGCCGCTGCGCGGCCCGTCCGCCGCGGTCGTCAAGAACATGAACGCCTCGCTGGAGCTGCCCACGGCCACGTCCGTGCGCGCGGTCCCGGTGAAGCTGCTGTTCGACAACCGCATCGTCATCAACAACCACCTCAAGCGGGCCCGGGGCGGGAAGATCTCCTTCACCCACCTCATCGGCTACGCGATGGTGCGGGCCATCAAGGCCATGCCGTCGATGAACTGGTCGTTCGGCGAGAAGGACGGCAAGCCGGTCCTCGTCAAGCCGGCGCACGTCAACCTCGGCCTGGCCATCGACCTGGTGAAGCCCAACGGCGACCGCCAGCTCGTCGTGGCCGCCATCAAGAAGGCCGAGACGCTGAACTTCTTCGAGTTCTGGCAGGCCTACGAGGACATCGTCCGCCGCGCCCGCGACGGCAAGCTGACGATGGACGACTTCACCGGTGTCACGGTCTCCCTGACCAACCCCGGCGGCCTCGGCACCGTCCACTCCGTCCCGCGCCTGATGCCCGGCCAGTCGGTGATCATGGGCGTCGGCTCCATGGACTACCCGGCGGAGTTCCAGGGCACCTCCCAGGACACCCTCAACAAGCTCGGCATCTCGAAGGTCATGACGCTCACGTCGACCTACGACCACCGGGTGATCCAGGGCGCCGCCTCCGGCGAGTTCCTCCGCCAGGTCGCGAACCTCCTGCTCGGCGAGAACGGCTTCTACGACGACATCTTCGAGGCCCTGCGCATCCCCTACGAGCCGGTCCGCTGGCTGCGGGACATCGACGCCAGCCACGACGACGACGTCACCAAGGCCGCCCGCGTCTTCGAGCTGATCCACTCCTACCGGGTCCGCGGCCACGTCATGGCCGACACCGACCCGCTGGAGTACCGCCAGCGCAAGCACCCCGACCTGGACATCGTCGAGCACGGCCTCACCCTGTGGGACCTGGAGCGCGAGTTCGCCGTCGGCGGCTTCGCCGGCAAGTCGATGATGAAGCTGCGCGACATCCTCGGCGTGCTGCGCGACTCGTACTGCCGCACCACCGGCATCGAGTTCATGCACATCCAGGACCCCAAGCAGCGCAAGTGGATCCAGGACCGCGTGGAGCGCCCGCACTCCAAGCCGGAGCGCGAGGAGCAGCTGCGCATCCTGCGCCGGCTGAACGCGGCGGAGGCGTTCGAGACCTTCCTGCAGACGAAGTACGTCGGCCAGAAGCGCTTCTCGCTGGAGGGCGGCGAGTCCGTCATCCCGCTGCTCGACGCGGTGCTGGACAGCGCTGCCGAGTCGCGCCTGGACGAGGTCGTCATCGGCATGGCCCACCGCGGCCGCCTGAACGTCCTGGCGAACATCGTCGGCAAGTCGTACGCGCAGATCTTCCGCGAGTTCGAGGGCAACCTCGACCCGAAGTCGATGCACGGCTCCGGCGACGTGAAGTACCACCTGGGCGCCGAGGGCACCTTCACCGGCCTGGACGGCGAGCAGATCAAGGTCAGCCTGGTGGCGAACCCCTCGCACCTGGAGGCGGTCGACCCCGTCCTCGAGGGTGTGTCGCGGGCCAAGCAGGACATCATCAACAAGGGCGGCACGGACTTCACCGTCCTGCCGGTGGCGATCCACGGCGACGCGGCCTTCGCGGGCCAGGGCGTGGTGGCCGAGACCCTGAACATGTCGCAGCTGCGCGGCTACCGCACCGGCGGCACGGTCCACATCGTCATCAACAACCAGGTCGGCTTCACCGCGGCCCCCGAGTCCTCGCGTTCGTCGATGTACGCGACGGACGTGGCCCGCATGATCGAGGCCCCGATCTTCCACGTGAACGGCGACGACCCCGAGGCGGTCGTGCGGGTCGCGCGGCTGGCGTTCGAGTTCCGCCAGGCGTTCAACAAGGACGTGGTGATCGACCTCATCTGCTACCGCCGCCGCGGTCACAACGAGTCGGACAACCCGGCCTTCACCCAGCCGCTGATGTACGACCTGATCGACAAGAAGCGCTCGGTGCGCAAGCTGTACACCGAGTCCCTGATCGGTCGCGGCGACATCACCCTGGAAGAGGCCGAGCAGGCGCTGCAGGACTACCAGGGCCAGTTGGAGAAGGTCTTCACCGAGGTCCGCGAGGCCACCTCGCAGCCGGTGTCGGCGGCCACGTCCGACCCGCAGGCCGAGTTCCCGGTGGCGGTCTCCACGGCGGTCTCCACCGAGGTCGTCAAGCGGATCGCCGAGTCCCAGGTCAACATCCCCGACCACATCACCGTGCACCCGCGTCTGCTGCCGCAGCTGCAGCGCCGGGCGGCGATGGTGGAGGACGGCACGATCGACTGGGGCATGGGCGAGACCCTCGCGGTCGGCTCCCTGCTGCTGGAGGGCGTGCCGGTCCGGCTGGCCGGCCAGGACTCCCAGCGCGGCACCTTCGGCCAGCGCCACGCGGTGATCATCGACCGCAGCACCGGCGAGGAGTACACGCCGCTGCAGTACCTGGCGGAGGAACAGGCGCGCCTGAACGTCTACAACTCCCTGCTGTCCGAGTACGCGGCGATGGGCTTCGAGTACGGCTACTCGCTGGCCCGCCCGGACGCGCTGGTGATGTGGGAGGCGCAGTTCGGTGACTTCGTCAACGGCGCGCAGACGGTCGTGGACGAGTTCATCTCCTCGGCGGAGCAGAAGTGGGGCCAGACCTCCGGCGTGACGCTCCTGCTGCCGCACGGCTACGAGGGCCAGGGCCCGGACCACTCGTCCGCCCGCCCGGAGCGCTTCCTGCAGCTGTGCGCCCAGAACAACATGACGGTCGCGATGCCGACCTCGCCGTCGAACTACTTCCACCTCCTGCGGTGGCAGGTGCACAACCCGCACCACAAGCCGCTGATCGTCTTCACCCCGAAGTCGATGCTGCGCCTGAAGGCCGCGGCCTCGAAGGCGGAGGAGTTCACGACGGGCCAGTTCCGCCCGGTCATCGGCGACGCCTCGGTGGACCCGGCCGCGGTCCGCAAGGTCGTCTTCTGCGCGGGCAAGGTCTACTACGACCTGGACGCCGAGCGCCGCAAGCGCGGTGCGACGGACGCCGCGGCCGCCGAGACGGCGATCGTCCGCATCGAGCGCCTGTACCCGCTGGCGGGTGCCGAGCTCCAGGCGGAGATCGCCAAGTACCCGAACGCCGAGAAGTACCTGTGGGCCCAGGAGGAGCCGGCCAACCAGGGCGCCTGGCCGTTCATCGCCCTGAACCTGATCGACCACCTGGACCTGGCGGTCGGCGCGGACATCCCGGCGAGCGAGCGCCTGCGCCGCATCTCCCGCCCGCACTCCTCCTCCCCGGCGGTGGGTTCCGCGAAGCGGCACCAGGCCGAGCAGGAGCAGCTGGTGCGCGAGGTGTTCGAGGCGTGAGCCGCTGAACTCCGGTCGTGGTGAGGCCCGGTCCCGTTTATTCGGGGCCGGGCCTCACCGCGTTCCCGCTCCGCTTCTCCCGGCCGCTCCCTCCGCCGCCGGTGACTCCGTAGGCTGTCCCCAGCACCCCGTACGACTGCAGGAGAGCGGCCCCATGTACTTCACCGACCGAGGCATCGAGGAGCTGGAGAAGCGGCGCGGCGAGGAGGAGGTCACCTTCGAGTGGCTCGCCGAGCAGCTGCGGACGTTCGTCGATCTCAACCCGGACTTCGAGGTGCCGGTGGAGCGGCTGGCGACCTGGCTGGCCCGACTGGACGACGAGGACGACGAGTAGCGTTCAGTCCAACGGGCGCATCGGGGCGCGAGCCAGCCCCAGCGCGCCGTGCGCCAGCAGCAGCGCCCCCGCCGCCAGCCAGCCGCCGCTGCGGCGGTACGCGCCCCAGGCCGTGAGCGGCAGTCCGGCAGCGAGCTGGGCCAGGGCCAGCGTCTGTCCCTTCGAGGTGCCCGCCCACGGCAGCCGGGCGTTCCGGCGCTCGGGGCCGGTCCCGGCCCCGAGCGCCGGAAGGGCCGTCTCCGGCCGGTCCGCCCCTTCATGCGACCGGTCCGCCCTTTCATGCGACCGGTCCTCCCGTTCGAGGGGCCGGCCCGTCCCTTCGAACCGGCGGGCGGCCGACGCGGCCTGGCCGGTGACCGGGCGGGCGTCCGGCAGGGCGCGGGCCGCCTCGCGGAGGCGGTCGGCGGGTTCGCCCGGGTCGAGTCCGGGCGGCAGGGCGACGCCGGCATGCGTGAGGACCGTCAGCAGGCCGCGCAGGCGGGCGCGGGCGTCGGCCCAGCGGTCGGACGTGGTGAGGCGGTCGAGCGACGGCAGGTCCGGGCCGAGACCGAGACGCGCGGCGAAGGTCCGCATCGCCTCGTCCTGACCGGCGGGGGTGCCGTCGGCCAGCCAGACGTAGCCGACCGGGCGGCGGAAGCCGGAGACCAGGGTGTAGCCGGCACGGTCGGCGTCCCACCACAGCGCGAGGACCGGCCAGGGAGCGCCGACGGCCAGGGCGGTGGCCCAGCCGGTCAGGACATCGTCGACCGTCTCCGCGCCCCCGGCCCACGGCCCGCCCCCGGGGACGAGGACGCTCCAGCCGTCCCCGGCCCGGACCAGTGTCATGGTCTCGCCCAGCAGGAGGGCGGTGCGGGCGACGGAGTCGGCGTCGGCCCGGCAGAGCAGGAGGGCGCCGGGAGCACGGCCGGTACGTGAGGTTTCCGTCGTCGCCATGGTCACACGCTAGGGCGGTTTGCCCCGGTCGGTCACTTCGGGGGCGTGGACACGGGTACCGACGTCCCCGGATCGGGTGTCTTGACTTTCCGCCGCCGCGATATATCGTGAAACGAAAGAAGACGCGATATGGCGTGTTCACGGCGGGAGGTCTGCACCATGTCCGAGTGGTCCGTCCGAGAGCCCGGGAAGCTCACGTTCGACGAGCCCCCGCGGGAGCTCCACGTGCGCATCGTCAACGGCACAGTGAACGTGGTGGGCACGGACGAGGACTCCGCCCGCCTGGAGGTTTCCGAGCTGGAGGGGCCCGACCTGCTCGTCACCATGGAGGGCGGCGCGCTCACGGTGGCGTACGAGGATCTGCCCTGGAAGGGCTTCCTGAAGTGGCTCGACCGCAAGGGGTGGCGGCGCAGTGCCGTGGTCTCCCTCGCGGTGCCGGCCGGGACCCGTGTCGAGTTGGGGGTCGTCGGCGCCACGGCGGTCGTCTCCGGGCTCGACGAGCGCGTCGAGGTGAAGGGCGTCAACGGGGACACCACCCTCGTGGGGCTCACCGGACCGGTGCGCGCGGACACCGTCGCGGGCAGCGTGGAGGCGCAGGCGCTCAGCGGCGACCTCCGCTTCAACTCGGTCTCCGGCGACCTCACCGTCGTCGAGGCGGGCTCCTCCGTCCGGGCGGACTCGGTGAGCGGCTCGATGATCGTCGACCTCTCCGCGACGGGCCGGCCGACCGACGTCAGCCTGACGAGCGTCTCGGGCGAGATAGCCATCCGGCTGCCCCACCCGGCGGACGCGGAGGTCGAGGCGAACACCGCCGGCGGCACGGTCTCCAACGCCTTCGAGGATCTGCGGGTCGGCGGGCAGTGGGGCGCCAAGCGGATCACCGGCCGGCTCGGCGCGGGCAACGGCAGGCTGAAGGCGACCACGGTCTCGGGCTCGATCGCGCTGCTGCGCCGGCCCCCGGCCGAGGACGAGCCGTGGGACGCGGCGCCACGGGACAGCGGCCCGGCGGGCAGTGCCCCGTGGGACAGGAGCCCGAAGGCCGGCGGCCCGGCGGACGACGGCCCGACGGACAGCCCGGGGGGCCCGGCGGGCGCGGACTCGGGGGAGAATTCCGTTTCCGGCCGGGACGGCGGCGCGACCGGCGCCCCGGCCGACGGCACGACCGACAAGAAGGTGCTCTGACATGCCTCCCGTCTTCGCCCATGGCCGCCTCCGCCTGTACCTGCTGAAGCTGCTGGACGAGGCCCCGCGCCACGGTTACGAGGTGATCCGCCTCCTCGAGGAGCGGTTCCAGGGGCTGTACGCGCCGTCGGCCGGCACCGTCTACCCCCGGCTCGCCAAGCTGGAGGCCGAGGGCCTGGTCACGCACACCACCGAAGGCGGCCGCAAGGTGTACGCCATCACCGACGCGGGCCGGGCCGAGCTGGCCGACCGCAGCGGGGAACTCGCCGACCTGGAGCTGGAGATCCGCGAGTCGGTGGCGGAGCTCGCCGCCGAGATCCGGGCCGATGTGCGCGGCGCGGCCGGCGACCTGCGGCGCGAGATGCGCGCGGCGGCCTCCGAGGCCCGTCGCGGCAGCACGGCGCAGGGCCGGCCGGAGGGACTCTTCGGGGAGTACGGGGACCTCGGCGACCTCGGCGACAAGGAGGCGTGGCGGGCCGCGAAGGAAGAGATGCGGCGCGTCAAGCAGGAGTGGAAGGAACAGGCCCGCCGCGCCAAGGACGAGAGCCGCCGGGCCCGCGAGGAGGCCCAGCGGGCCCGCCGCCAGGCCAAGGAGGCGCAGGAGCGGGCGCGGGCCCAGGCCCAGGAGGAGGTGCAGCGCATCGCCCGGCGCGTGCAGGAGCAGGTGCAGGACCACTTCGCGCGGGGCGACTGGCCGACGGGGGTCCGGGAGGGCCTGACCGAGCTGGCCAAGGAGTTCGGCGACTTCGGCAAGGCCTACGGGACCGGGCTGGGCAAGGACTTCGGCTTTGGACGCGGCGGCACGGCCACCGGTACGCCGGCCTCCGGTCCGGAGTACTCGCAGACGCCGGAGGATTTCCCGGCCGGGTACGAGCCGGCCTGGGCCCACGAGGAATCGACCGGCGACCCGGCCCGCGATCTGGACCGGCTGCTCGACCGCTTCCGCGACGACATCCGCGACGCGGCCCGCGACCACGGCGTCACGGCCGACCAGCTCCGCGACGCCCGCCGCCATCTGTCGACGGCAGCGGCTCACATCGGGGCGATACTGCGCACGCCGAAGGCCTGAGCACGCCGACGGCCGGCCCGGAGGAACGGGACGGCCGTCGGCGCGAAAGAGCCGGCGCAAGCGGCTCTCAGCCGTTGGTGAGCACGATCTTTCCGAACTGGTCGCCGGACTCCAGTCGTTCGAAGCCCTCGCGGGCCCGCTCCATCGGCAGCACCTCGTCGATGACGGGACGTACGCCCGTGGCGGCGCAGAAGGAGAGCAGGTCCTTGAGTTCGTCCTTGGTGCCCATGGTGGAGCCGACGACCTTGAGTTCGAGGAAGAAGATGCGGGTCAGCTCGGCGTGCGAGGGACGGTCACCGCTGGTGGCGCCGGAGATGACGAGGGTGCCGCCGGGCTTCAGCGACTTCACCGAGTGCGACCAGGTGGCCGCGCCCACGGTCTCGATGACGGCGTCCACCCGCTGCGGGAGCCGCGCCCCCGACTCCAGCGCCTCGACGGCGCCCAGTTCCATCGCCCGCCTGCGCTTGGCCTCGTCGCGGCTGGTCGCGAAGACCCGCAGGCCGGCGGCCTTGCCGAGCACGATCGCGGCCGTGGCGACACCGCCGCCCGCGCCCTGGACGAGGACCGAGTCGCCGGGCCGCACCCCGGCATTGGTGAAGAGCATGCGGTAGGCCGTCAGCCAGGCGGTCGGCAGGCAGGCGGCCTCCTCGAAGGAGAGTTCCCTGGGCTTGGGCAGGACGTTCCAGGTCGGCACGGCGACCTGCTCGGCGAAGGTCCCCTGGTAGCGCTCGGTCAGGATGGAGCGGGGCTCCCGGGGGCCGACACCGTGACCGCTCTGTCCGATCACGGAGTGCAGGACGACCTCGTTGCCGTCCTCGTCGACGCCGGCGGCGTCGCAGCCGAGGATCATCGGCAGTCTGTCCTCGGGCAGGCCCACACCTCGCAGCGACCACAGGTCGTGGTGGTTGAGGGAGGCGGCCTTGACGTTGACGGTGCTCCAGCCGGGACGGGCCTCGGGAGCCGGACGCTCCCCCAGTTCCAGGCCGTTCAGCGGCTGGTCGCGGTCGATTCGGGCGGCGTAGACGGCGAACATGACCTTGACGATAGGCGGCCCCGGCGGCGCGGGGAACCAGGCCGCGCTGTGACACACACCCTCTTGCCACAGCGGGAGTCAGCGGGAACCAGGGGCGGTCAGGGGGAGCCGGCGGGAAGAAGAACGGCCCCGCCCGGACGGGCGGGGCCGTTCAGCCGGCACTCACGTCAGCGACGTGCGACGCCCTCGGCGCGCGCCGCGGCCGCGACCGCCGCGGTGACCGCCGGAGCGACCCGCTCGTCGAACGGCGACGGGATGACGTAGTCGGCGGCGAGGTCGTCGCCGACCACTCCGGCCAGCGCCTCGGCCGCCGCGATCTTCATCCCCTCGGTGATCCGGGACGCCCGCACCTGCAGCGCGCCCGCGAAGATGCCGGGGAACGCCAGCACGTTGTTGATCTGGTTCGGGAAGTCGGACCGGCCGGTGGCCACGACCGCCGCGTACTTGTGCGCGACGTCGGGGTGCACCTCGGGGTTCGGGTTGGCCATGGCGAACACGAACGCGTCCTTGGCCATGGAGGCGACCGCCTCCTCCGCGACGGTACCGCCGGAGACGCCGATGAAGACGTCGGCGCCCTCCAGAGCCTCCTCCAGCGACCCGGTCAGGCCCGCCTTGTTCGTGAAACCGGCGACTTCCCGCTTGACCGGCGTCAGGTCGTCCCGGTCGGCCGAGACGACGCCCTTGCGGTCCGCGACGGCGACGTCGCCGATACCGGCCTCGATCAGGAACTTCGCGATGGCGATACCGGCCGCGCCCGAGCCCGAGATGACCGCCCGCAGTTCGCCGAGCCCACGGCCGGTGAGCCGCGCGGCGTTGCGCAGGGCCGCCAGGGTCACGACCGCCGTACCGTGCTGGTCGTCGTGGAAGACCGGGATGTCGAGCCGCTCCTGCAACTGCCGCTCGATCTCGAAGCACCGCGGCGCCGAGATGTCCTCCAGGTTGACTCCGCCGAAGGACGGCGCGAGGCGCACCACGGTCTCGACGATCTCGTCGACACCGGTGCAGTCCAGCGCGATCGGCACCGCGTCCACGCCGCCGAACTGCTTGAACAGGATGGCCTTGCCCTCCATCACCGGGAGGGAGGCCTCGGGCCCGATGTCACCGAGCCCGAGCACGGCCGTGCCGTCGGTCACCACGGCGACCACGGACGACTTCCACGTGTAGTCGTTGACCAGGTCCGGGTGCTCCGCGATCGCGGTGCACACACGCGCGACGCCGGGTGTGTACGCGAGGGACAGGTCGTCCTTGTCGCGGACCGGCACGGTGGCCTGCACGGCCATCTTGCCGCCGCGGTGCAGCGCGAACGCCGGGTCGAAGGAATCGAGGGGCTCGGCCCCGCCGTCCTGATCCGTACTGCTGTCGCTGCGAGGATTGACGATCTCCGCTGCCACTTTGTCTTACCCCTTAAGTCTTCATCGGTTGAGGGTGGGCCACTCCTGGTGAGGGGTGGTCGGGACCGCGTATGGCCCGATATCTGTTGATGCGTACGGGTCATACGCGACAGGCGCGCCGCACACGCGCCCGGAGCCCCGGATGAGGGGTGTAAAGAACCTTCTTACCCGACGGACCGTGTCGACGACGAGTCCATTAAGCGCAAGGTCACATCCCGAAACCAGTAGGTCACACACAGGTGACAGAGATTCTCCCGAAATGGGTGGAAAGGTACTTGACAAGCGCTTGACAAGCTCTTGACAAGCAGCCGCACAGTGACCAACGCCTCGGAGCGAAGGTCCGTATCCCGGGACGCACCGGAGATCTTCCGGCCGGAGGGGAGGATTCCCGCAGATGGTCCGGTCATGATGTCCGTCCTGATGCGGTTCGGGGGTCACCCGTTATCCGATTTTGACATAGCTGGCCCCCTGAACGGCTGAGTCCGAATGGCAAGATGCCGTAATCACACGAGGTCGCGACACCCAAAGGTGTGTGTTCTCGTCGACCCATCGGCATCTCCCCCTTCCGCCGGAGGAACCCACCATGACCGCAAGCTCCACCCGTCGTACCACCGCCACGCCCAACCGTCTGGCAGCGGTAGGTGCGATCGCGGTCGCAGGCGCGCTGCTTCTCACCGGCTGCGGTGACCAGACCAAGGACAAGGACAAGGGCAGCAGCAACGCGTCGACGAGCACCGCGCCGCTGGCCGACAAGCTTCCCCAGTCGATCCGCGACAAGGGTGTGATCAAGGTCGGTTCGGACATCGCGTACGCGCCGGTCGAGTTCAAGGACAGCTCCGGCAACACGGTCGGCATCGACCCCGACATCGCGGCCGCCATGGGCAAGCAGCTGGGCGTGAAGTTCGACTTCGAGAACGGCACCTTCGACACCCTGATCACCGGTCTGCGCTCCAAGCGGTACGACATCGCCATGTCGGCCATGACGGACACCAAGGACCGCCAGGAGGGCATCGACTCCGACACCGGCAAGAAGGTCGGCGAGGGCGTCGACTTCGTCGACTACTTCACCGCCGGTGTCTCGATCTACACCAAGAAGGGTGACGACCAGGGCATCAAGACCTGGTCCGACCTGTGCGGCAAGAAGATCGCGGTGCAGCGCGGCACGGTTTCCGAGGACCTCGCCAAGTCCGAGGCGAAGAAGTGCCCGAGCGGCAAGAAGCTGGCCATGGAGTCCTTCGACAACGACCAGCAGGCCCAGACCCGCGTCCGCGCGGGCGGCGCCGACGCCGGCTCCTCCGACTTCCCCGTGACCGCGTACGCCGTGAAGACCTCGGGCGGCGGCAAGGACTTCCAGATCGTCGGCGAGCAGGTCGAGGCCGCCCCGTACGGCATCGCGGTCGCCAAGGGCAACACCCAGCTGCGCGACGCCCTGAAGGCCGCCCTGGACGCCATCATCAAGAACGGCGAGTACGACAAGATCATCCAGAAATGGGGCGTCGGTGACGGGGCCGTCAAGGCAGCCGTCATCAACGGCGGCAAGTGACCGCGGCCTGCGGCCACCGAAAGGGCAACATCCGTGACTGCTGACATCGGCAAGACGGCACGTCCGGAAGACGCTCCCGCGGCCGGGCCGGAGGCCATCAAGGCCATCCCGGTCCGGCACTACGGGCGGTACGTCTCCGCCGTCATCGCGATCGGGATCTTCGTCGCGATCATCTACGCGTTCGGCCAGGGCAAGATCAACTGGCATGCCGTCCCGGACTACTTCTTCGACGACCGCATCATGAAGGGCGTCGGCCAGACGATGCTCCTGACGGTGCTGTCGATGCTGATCGGCATCATCGGCGGCATCCTGCTCGCCGTCATGCGCCTGTCGAAGAACCCGGTGACCTCGTCCATCGCCTGGTTCTACATCTGGTTCTTCCGCGGCACCCCGGTCCTGGTCCAGCTGTTCGTCTGGTTCAACCTGGGCCTGGTCTTCGAGTACATCAACCTCGGGCCGCTCTACAAGAACTACTGGTCGGACTTCATGACGCCGTTCCTGACGGCGCTGCTCGGCCTGGGCCTCAACGAGGCCGCGTACATGGCGGAGATCTGCCGCGCCGGCCTGCTCTCGGTCGACGAGGGGCAGACCGAGGCGGCCCACGCCCTCGGCATGAGCCACGGCAAGACCCTGCGGCGGATCGTCATCCCGCAGGCCATGCGCGTGATCGTGCCGCCCACGGGCAACGAGGTCATCAACATGCTGAAGACCACCTCGCTGGTCTCGGCGGTGCAGTACTACGAGCTGCTGCGCTACGCCCAGGACATCGGCCAGACCTCCGGTGCCCCGGTGGAGATGCTGTTCCTGGCCGCCGCCTGGTACCTGATCCTCACCTCGGTGCTCAGCGTCGGGCAGTACTACGTCGAGCGGTACTACGCCCGCGGCTCCAGCCGGAATCTGCCGCCCACCCCGTGGCAGCGGGTCAGGCAGAACCTGGCGCCCCTGTTCAGCCGGAAGGGGGTCACGGCATGACCGACAAGCTCAGCAAGGCGGGCGAGCCCGTGCGCGACTCCAGCGTCCCGATGGTCAAGGCCGAGGGCGTGCACAAGTCCTTCGGCCAGGTGGAGGTCCTCAAGGGCATCGACCTGGAAGTGAAGTCCGGCGAGGTGTTCTGCCTCATCGGCCCGTCCGGCTCCGGCAAGTCGACCTTCCTGCGGTGCATCAACCACCTGGAGAAGGTCAACGCCGGGCGGCTGTACGTCGACGGCGAGCTGGTCGGCTACCGGCAGCGGGGCGACAAGCTGTACGAGCTCAAGGACAGCGAGGTCGCGCTCAAGCGCCGGGACATCGGCATGGTCTTCCAGCGCTTCAACCTCTTCCCGCACATGACCGCGCTGGAGAACGTCATAGAGGCGCCGGTGCAGGTCAAGGGGCAGAACAAGGCCGAGGCCAGGGAGCGGGCACGGCAGCTGCTGGAGCGGGTCGGCCTCGCCGACAAGGCCGGCAACTACCCCTCGCAGCTCTCCGGCGGCCAGCAGCAGCGCGTGGCGATCGCCCGGGCGCTGGCCATGGACCCGAAGCTGATGCTCTTCGACGAGCCGACCTCGGCCCTCGACCCGGAGCTGGTCGGTGACGTCCTGGACGTCATGCGGGACCTGGCCGAGTCGGGTATGACCATGGTCGTCGTCACCCACGAGATGGGCTTCGCCCGCGAGGTCGGCGACAGTCTCGTCTTCATGGACGGCGGCGTCGTGGTCGAGTCCGGCCACCCGCGCGACGTCCTGACCGACCCCCAGCACGAGCGGACGAAGTCCTTCCTGTCCAAGGTGCTGTGAGCCGTCGGCGGCCGGAGCGGCAATGAGGGGCGGTACGGGATCTCCGTACCGCCCCTCGCGCGTGCGCTGACGCGGCGGCCCTGCCTGAGCGTCGGCAGCAGCGTGTCCGGCGGCGAGGACCACACCGCACGGGCCTCCCCGAAACCCTGCTCAAGCGGGACGCGCGCGTGCCGGACCGCGGACGGCGTGCCGCCGTCGCCGGACCGCGGACGGCGTGCCGCCGTCGCCGGACCGCGGACGGCGTGCCGCCGTCCGCGTGGTCGCCGTAGGTGTCGTGCGGGAGCAGCGCGGGCCGGTCGGGGCCTTCCCAACTGCGCTGCCACCCCTGCCAGTCGGTTTCCGCGCCGGTCGTCATGGCAGCCCCCTTCGCAGCCGACCTCGTAATAGCCTGGGAGCACGATCATCTGTTACCCGACCGCATCATGACCACAGAGCGCCTCGGTAAGGAATACAAGTGGAACTGGCCTATTACTCGGATTACGCCGTACGCCTGGTCAACAGCGAGCAGCCGGCCCGGGGCAAGGACACCCTGACCTCGGTGGAGGCGGTCCGGGAACTGTTCGGGGCGAACCAGTCGGCGGCCCGGCGCGCCACGGACGCCGACGTGACCCGGTTCCGGTCGGTGCGGGCCCGGCTGCGCTCGGTCTTCGCGGCGGCGGACCAGGGGGACGAGGCGCTGGCGGTGGACCTGCTGAACTCGCTGCTGCTGGAGTTCCCGGTGAGTCCGCAGATCTCGGGCCACGACTTCCGGGACGACGACGGCCGCCCCCTGTGGCACATGCACCTGGCCGACCACCCGTCGAACGCGACCGCCGGCTACGCGGCCATAGCGGCGATGGGCCTGGCGTTCCACCTGACGGAGTACGGCGTGGACCGGCTCGGCCTGTGCCAGGCGCCGCCGTGCCGCAACGCCTACCTGGACACCTCGACCAACCGCTCCCGGCGCTACTGCTCCGACCGCTGCGCCACCCGCGCCAACGTGGCCGCCTACCGCGCCCGCAAGCGCCTGGAGGCCGACCGGTCGGACAGCACGGGCCTGGCGGACGACAGTGCCCAGCGCGCGAGCGCGAACGGCGAGCGCTGACCGGGCGTCCGCGGCCGGTACCTCAGGCGCACCTTGCCCAGCACCAGGTCCTCGGGGACGGTCCCGTAGTCCGTACTGTCGCCGCCCGCGTAGGAGTTGTCGCCGAGCACCCACCAGCCGCCCTCCCGGCGCTCCGCGGCACGCTTGACGACGAGCAGGTCCTGCTGGAAGGGGTGGCGCAGCACGATCACGTCGCCCGGCCTGATCCGGGCGCCGTACTGCACCACGAGCCGGTCCCCGTGCCGCAGCGTGGGCACCATGGACGGCCCGGTCACCTCGGCCACCCCGAAGGGCAGCAGCGCCCTCATGCGCTCCACGTCCTGCGACGGTTCCGGCATCACCGGTACCTCCCCGGTCCGATCGTCCACGGTCTCAGTCTCACCCTGGACTTTTGTCCTAAGCCCGTGGGGGCACTCGCGAAAACACTTCTCCCAGGGAGTAATGTCGCACCTGAGAAGACGATCACGAGGAAGGATTGCTTCATGCTTTCCCGCCTGTTTGCCCCCAAGGTCAAGGTCAGCGCGCACTGCGACCTTCCCTGCGGCGTGTACGACCCGGCCCAGGCCCGCATCGAGGCGGAGTCGGTCAAGGCCGTCCAGGAGAAGATGGCCGGCAACGACGACCCGCACTTCCAGGCGCGCGCCACCGTCATCAAGGAGCAGCGCGCCGAGCTGGCGAAGCACCACGTCTCCGTGCTGTGGAGCGACTACTTCAAGCCCCCGCACTTCGAGAAGTACCCGGAGCTGCACCAGCTGGTCAACGACACCCTGAAGGCCCTGTCGGCCGCCAAGGCGTCGACCGACCCCGCGACGGGTCAGAAGGCCCTGGACTACATCGCCCAGATCGACAAGATCTTCTGGGAGACCAAGAAGGCCTGAACTTCGGTTCACGCCTTGTGACCTGTGATTGCGCGGGTCGCATCGCCTACTTGTCCGCACCCGGTCCGCAGGCCGCCGAGAACGGCGTCCATGGCGGTCCGGGTGCGGTCGTTCTTGCCGCCGCCGGCAGGACCGGCGATCTCGTGCGCACCCTTCACCGATGCTGGGAACATGAAGAGACCCATGGCCGACGTCGCGGTCGGAGCACTCGAGCGAGGCGTGCGTGATCCAGGGGGCGAGACACCGGGACCGCGCCGGGTGCACCTCGACGAGGGCCCCGTCGCCGCCGACACCTGGACCGACGGAGACCTCGGGTTCGTCCTCCTGCTCCACCGCAGGGACGACGGGTTCGCCGCCGGCGAGGTGTACAGCTCCCTCAAGGGGGAGGACCACCGCTGGACGGAAGCGGAGCACCTCTCCGGAGGGGTCGTCGGCTTCGACATCGAGGATCCCTCCGCGGTGGAGCGAATACTGTCCGGCGCCTTGCTGCTCGTGCTCTCGGAATCCGAATCCAGAGTCTTCACCGGCCATTCCGGCGATGACGGAGACGAGCTCGTCCGCCTGTACGAGATTCTGGTGAGCAGCACTGTCGGTGCCCTCCGGATCGAGCGGAACGGACCGGTGAGGGAGTCCGGGCCGGCCGTGTTCCGGAAGAGCCTGACATCCTGTGCGGCTGTCGTGGCCGTTCGGCCCGGTGAGCGCCTGCGGGTGGTCCCGGTACAACGAGGCGGTTCGGCATCACCCGCCGTGAGTCACGGCTTGGACCTGTTCTCCGCGAGCGAGTGAACACCCCGGCGAAGGCTGCTGCCACCAGGTCCCCCTGCCGACCGGAAGCGAGGTCGGCCGGGCCGCATCCGGGCGGCTCGGCCCGTGGCGGTGCGGCCCGTGCGATCCTGGCGTGATGGACCGCGAGGACCTGGTGCGGCTGCGGCGGGCGCGCGACCGCATGGACCGGGAGTACGCCGAGCCGCTCGACATCCCGGCGCTGGCCCGCACCGCGCTGATGTCACCAGGCCACTTCCAGCGCAGCTTCCGCGCCGCGTACGGCGAGACCCCGTACGGCTACCTGATGACCCGCCGCATCGAGCGCGCCAAGGCCCTGCTCCGGCGCGGCGACCTGTCCGTCACGGAGGTCTGCTTCGCGGTCGGCTGCACCTCGCTCGGCTCCTTCAGTTCACGCTTCACCGAACTGGTCGGCGAGACCCCGAGCGCGTACCGGGCTCGCTCGCACGAGGCCGGCGCGGCGATCCCGCCGTGCGTGGCGCGCACGTACACCCGCCCGATCCGTCCGCGTCGGGCCTAGGTCGGGGCCATGGACGTGAAACTGCACACCTGCTTCATCGCCGTCGACGATCACGACAAGGCGATCGCCTTCTACCGTGACGTCCTCGGGCTGGAGGTGCGCAACGACGTCGGTTTCGAGGGGATGCGGTGGGTCACCGTCGGGTCGCCGGCGCAGCCCGAGGTGTCCGTCGTCCTGGAGCCGCCCGGCGCCGGTCCCGACTTCTCCCCCGCCGACCGCGAGGCGATGGCACGCCTGCTCGCCAAGGGTGTGCTGCGCGGGGTCATCTTCTCCACCGCCGACTGCGACGCGCTGTTCGCCCGGGTCGAGGAGTCGGGCGCCGACGTGCTGCAGGAACCGATGGACCAGCCGTACGGCGTGCGGGACTGCGCGTTCCGGGACCCGGCTGGCAATGTGCTGCGCTTCGTGCAGCGCGGGGTGTGAGCGGCCTCGCCGCACAGCGAGAAGCGGCCGGGCTCCGGTCTCGGGTCTGCCCGGATGCCCCGTACCGAGCCCGAGTGCCTCGTCAGGACTCCTTCGCGGCACCGTGCTCTTCGGGGCTCGCGTCCGGTCCGGCGTGTTCCCCGCCGTACGCCGCGCAGTCCGGGTTCTCGCACGGGCCGGGCTTCCAGACCGGGACCCACGCGCCCAGCGTCTTGTGGCGAGCGGCGACGACGGTCCGCACGGGCTGTCCGCAGACGGGACAGACCGGCCTGTCTCTGTCCATGTCCTCAGGGTAGGCCGGTCGCCGACCGCCCGCGCGGGTGAGGACGTCACGTCCAGCGCCCGGTCTCGACGTTCTCCAGGACTCCGAGCGCGTCCGGCACCAGGACCGCGGCCGAGTAGTAGGCCGTCACCAGGTACTTGATGATCGCCTGTTCGTTGATGCCCATGAAGCGCACGGACAGGCCCGGCTCGATCTCGTCCGGGATCCCGGTCTGCTGCAGCCCGATGACGCCCTGCTCCGCTTCGCCCGTACGCATGGCGATGATCGACGTCGTACGGGCCTCGGTGACCGGGATCTTGTTGCAGGGGAAGATCGGCACCCCGCGCCAGGTGGGGATGCGGTTGCCCGCCATCTCGATGGTCTCCGGGACCAGCCCGCGCTTGTTCAGCTCGCGGCCGAACGCGGCGATCGCGCGCGGATGCGCGAGGAACAGCTTGGTGCCGCGCCGCCTGCTGAGCAGTTCGTCCATGTCGTCGGGGCCTGGCACGCCGTCGTGCGGCTGGAGCCGCTGGTCGTACTCACAGTTGTGCAGCAGTCCGAACTCGCGGTTGTTGACCAGTTCGTGCTCCTGACGCTCCCTCAGCGCCTCCACGGTCAGCCGGATCTGCTGCTCCGTCTGGTTCATCGGCTGGTTGTAGAGGTCGGCCACGCGCGTGTGGATGCGCAGGACCGTCTGGGCGACGCTCAGTTCGTACTCGCGGGGACTGGCCTCGTAGTCGACGAAGGTGTGCGGGATGTCCGGCTCTCCGGAGTGGCCGGCCGCCAGGTCGATCGCCTTCTCCCCGTACCTGTTGGTGCGTTGCCGGGGGATCGAGCGCCGTTGCCTGAGGTGCTCGCGCAAGGACTCGGAGCGCTCGGCGACCTGCTCGAAGTCACGGCGGGGCAGGACCAGCACCGTGCAGGCGGTGTCCGCGCGGACCGTGTACTCCCACATGGCGTCCGGGTCGAGCAGGGTCGCCTCACCGAAGTGGGCGCCGTCCGCGAGGACGCCCAGGACCGCGTCGTCGCCGTACGGACCGGTGCCGACCTTCTCGGCCCTGCCGTGGGCCAGCAGGTACACCTCTTCGACCGGACTGCCGAAGGAGGCGATCACGTTCCCCGGCGCGATCTCCCGTTGCCGGCAGCGACGGGCCAGCTCCGTGAGCACCTCCTCGTCCTCGTACGACCGGAGCGCGGGCAGTTCCCCCAGCTCGGCGGGGATGACCTCGACACGGTCGCCGGTCTTCACGAAGGTGATGCGTCCGTCCCCGACGGCGTAGGTAAGGCGCCGGTTCACCCGGTACGTGCCGCCCTGGACGTCCGCCCAGGGCAGCATGCGCAGCAGCCAGCGCGAGCTGATCTCCTGCATCTGGGGCACGGACTTGGTCGTGGTGGCCAGGTTCCGCGCGGCTGCAATGCCGAGGCTCTGCTGCGGCCTGCCCTGCTCCGCCCGGACCTCTTCGCCTACCGACATAGAAAATCGCCCTCCCGGTCATGCCCAGGCGCGGTGTGCGCCGCGGCATCGATGTGCGGGATCAACTCTCCATCACCGTGCGTACCGAATCCATTACACAAAAGAGCGGGAATGGATCACCGCCCACCGGGCAATATGGGGCTCACCTACAACTTCGGCGGTGCGAGACGGCCGGATCCTGTCGGCCGCCGATATGGCGATGTGTAATCGCGTTCTCACTTTCGGTACATCCCCGGCACGGGCGGCCGCACCCGGCGGCCCCCGGCACGGCACGAAGGAGGCGGCCATGGCCACACCCATGTCTGCGAAGGCGTTCCTGGACGGCCTCAGAGCGGAGGGCGTCACCGTCGTCGAGGTCGGCGACTGGAAGCACCACAACCGCAACCACAAGGGACCGTGGGGGCCCGTCCACGGAGTGATGATCCACCACACGGTGACCAGCGGCAGCAAGCGCACCGTCGAGATCTGCCGCAGGGGCTACGCCGACCTGCCCGGCCCGCTGTGCCATGGCGTGATCACCAAGGACGGTGTGGTCCACCTCGTCGGCTACGGCCGCGCCAACCACGCCGGCCTCGGCGACGACGAGGTGCTGCGCGCGGTGATCGCGGAGAAGGGACTCCCGCCGGACAACGAGGCCGACACCGACGGCAACCGCCACTTCTACGGCTTCGAGTGCGAGAACCTCGGCGACGGGCAGGACCCCTGGCCCGAGGCCCAGCTCGAGGCCGTCGAGAAGGTCGCCGCGGCGATCTGCCGCCACCACGGCTGGACACAGCGGTCGGTCATCGGGCACCTGGAGTGGCAGCCGGGGAAGGTGGATCCGCGGGGGTTCACGATGGCGTGGCTGCGCGAGCGGATCCGGGACCGGCTGAAGTGACGCCGCGGGCCACAATGGTGCCGTGACCTCCGTCGACACCCTGCGCCCCCGCCTGCCCTCCCCCTTGCAGGAAGTGCCCGACGACCGGTTCACCGCCCGCGGCCTCCGCCTCCTCCTCAAGCGCGACGACCTGATCCACCCCGAACTGGTCGGCAACAAGTGGCGCAAGCTCGCCCCGAATCTCTCGGCGGCGGGCGGGCGCACGGTCGTCACCTTCGGCGGCGCGTACTCCAACCACCTGCGGGCCACGGCCGCCGCGGGACGCCTGCTCGGCCTGCCCACCGTGGGCGTGGTCCGCGGCCAGGAACTGGCCTCCCGCCCCCTCAACCCCTCGCTGGCCCGGTGCGCGGCCGACGGCATGCGGCTGCACTTCGTCGACCGGTCGGCCTACCGCCGCAAGTCCGAACCCGACACCCTGACGGCCGTCCTGCGCGCGGCCGGGGCCGAGGGGGCGTACGTCGTCCCGGAGGGCGGCAGCAACGCCGAGGCGGTGCGCGGCTGCCGGGCCCTGGGCGAGGAACTGCGCGGCCTCGTGGACGTCGCCGCCGTCGCCTGCGGGACCGGCGGCACGCTCGCGGGCCTCGCCGCGGGCCTCGCCCCCGGACAGCGCGCGATCGGCGTCCCGGTCCTCAAGGGCGGTTTCCTCACCGACGAGATACGAACCCTGCAACGGCGGGCCTTCGGCGGCCCGCGCGGCAGTTGGCGCCTCGACGAACGGTTCCACTTCGGCGGCTACGCCCGCGTCACCGGCGAGTTGACCGACTTCGCCGAGGACTTCGAACACCGCCACGGCATACCCGTCGAACGTCTCTATGTCGCCAAAATGCTCTACGGACTTGTCGCTCTGGCGCGGGAGGGCGCGTTCCCGCGCGGCACCACGCTGGCCGCGGTGGTCACCGGACGGCCCTTCCCCTGAATCCCGGACCTCCCGAGCCCGCCCGGCAGGCCTACGCCGTCTCGCGGTGGACCGCCGCCTCCTCCAGGTCCAGCCGCCGCAGCAGGCTCCGGAGCATCTCGTCGTCGATGTGGCGGCCGTCGCGCAGCTTCACGAACACCGCGCGCTCGGCGCCGATCATCTCCCGGGACAGCCGCCGGTAGGTGTCGTCGACGCTCTCGCCGCTGACCGGGTTGACCGAGCCGAGGCGTTCCCACACGGCGTTGCGGCGGCGTTCGAGGACCTGGCGCAGACGGTCGGCGAGCGGCGGCGGGAGGGCGTTGCGCTCGTCGGCGAGGAGGTCGTCCAGGCGCCGTTCGGCGGCCCGGGAGGCCTGCGCCTGCGCGTTGGCCTCCGCGAGGGTCTCGGCCTGGGCGTCCCGGGCGGGGAACTTCAGCAGGCGGATCAGCGGGGCCAGTGTGAGGCCCTGCACCACCAGCGTCCCGATGACCGTGGTGAAGGTGAGGAAGAGGATGAGGTTGCGCTGCGGAAAGGGGTCGCCACCGTGCACGGTGAGCGGGATGGAGAAGGCGATGGCCAGCGAGACGACGCCGCGCATCGCGGCCCAGGACGTGACGATCGGCCCCCTCCAGGTGGGGTTCTCCTCGCGTTCCCTGATCCGCGCGGACAGCAGCCGGGGCACGAACGTCCCCGGATACACCCACAGGAAACGGGTGGCGACGACCACCAGGAAGAGGGCGCCCGCGTAGCCCGCGGCGGCTGCTCCCTCGTACGCGCCCAGGCCCTTCAGGACGACGGGCAGCTGCAGTCCGATGAGCGCGAACACCGCCGACTCCAGCACGAAGGCGACCATCCGCCACACCGCCTCCTCCTGCAGGCGGGTGGCGAAGTCGACCTCCCAGGCCCGGTGCCCGATGTACAGGGCGACGACCACGACCGCGAGGACACCGGAGGCGTGCACCTGCTCGGCGACGGCGTAGGCGACGAACGGGATCAGCAGCGACATGGTGTTCTGCAGCAGCGCCTCACGCACGTGCGTGCGCAGCCAGTGGATCGGCGCCATCAGCACCAGCCCGACCACCACGCCGCCGACCGCCGCGAGCAGGAACTCGCCGATCCCGCCCGCCCAGGAGGCGCCCTCGCCGACGGCCGCCGCCAGGGCGACCCGGTAGGCGGTGATCGCGGTGGCGTCGTTCAGCAAGGACTCGCCCTGCAGGATCGTGGTGATCCGGGACGGCAGCCCCACCCGGCGGGCGACCGCCGCCGCCGCGACCGCGTCCGTCGGCGCCACCACCGCGCCCAGCACCAGCGCCGCGGGCAGCGGAAGCCCCGGCACGATCAGATAGGCGGCCCAGCCGACGACGAAGGTCGCGAACAGTACGTATCCGACCGACAGCAGGGCCACCGGACGTATCTGCGCCCGCAGGTCGAGGTAGGAACTCTCGACGCCCTCCTTGTGCAGCAGCGGCGGCAGCACCAGGGGCAGCACGATGTCCGGGTCGAGGGTGTAGTCCGGCACCCCGGGGAGGTACGACACCACCAGCCCGGCCGCGACGAGCAGCAGCGGCGCCGGCACCGGGGTGCGTCGCGCGGCCGCCGCGACGGCGGCGCTGCCCGCCACGAGCAGCAGCAGTGGCATCACGTCCATGTCCTCGCCCACCCTCGAGTTTTTTCCGCGCGACTGTCCGCGCGGGCGTCGTAACCTGGCAATCATGAAACAGTGCACGCACGCCGACGCGCTGCCGCACCCGGAACCCGAGCCGCTGACCGAGACGTGTCCGGAGTGCCGGCGCAACGGCACCCACCCGGTCCAGCTGCGGCTGTGCCTCACCTGCGGTCACGTCGGCTGCTGCGACTCCTCGCCGGGACGGCACGCGACGGAGCACCACAAGGATTCCGGGCACCCGGTCATGCGCACCTTCGAACCCGGCGAGAACTGGCGCTGGTGCTTCGTGGATCACGTACTCGTGTGACTCCGGACGACTCCGTTTCCGGACGGTTCGACGGTCTGACGTCTGGGTACGTCAACCCGGCGCGCCTTCTTCCCATTTGGAGCGCCAGACCCCTAGACACGGAGCGTGTTCACAGCTTTACTGTGAGTAACGACAATGGGGTCGGGGTCCCCGGGACAGAAAAGTCGGGAGCGCGGTAGCGTCACCGCTGAACCACACGTCGCGTTACCCCGGGGGGCGACCCTCGGCCCTGAATAGCTTGTACCACCATGGAGGTGAGGGTGTCCCAGATCGCAGGCGAGCCCGCGACCCAGGACTTCGTGGAAGTCCGGCTGCCGGCTGCGGGTGCCTACCTGTCGGTGCTGCGTACGGCGACTGCCGGCCTCGCCGCCCGTTTGGACTTCACCCTCGACGAGATCGAGGACCTGCGCATCGCCGTGGACGAGGCCTGCGCGATCCTGCTTCAGCAGGCCGTGTCCGGCTCGGTGCTCAGCTGCGTCTTCCGGCTCGTCGACGACTCGCTCGAGGTCACTGTCTCGGCCCCCACCACGGACGGCCACGCCCCTTCCAGGGACACCTTCGCCTGGACGGTGCTGTCCGCGCTCGCGGGCAAGGTCTCCTCCGCCGTGGACGAGGACAAGACCGTTTCGATCAGCCTCTACAAACAGCGCGGCGCCGGACCCGGGCCGGCGTGAGGACAGGGGACGGGCCGGTGCGTGACGAAGAGCGCGGCACACGGGAGCTGCCGGCCGAGGGCACAGGCGGGTCCCGGCACATGGCGGACGGTGTCGACGGCATTCCCGAGCAGGCCCGGCCGCATCCGGAGGACGAATCCCCGAGGGCCGGCCTGGGCGACGGGCAGCGGGATCGGGAAAGTGCCGCACAGAGCACGCCTCCGGGCGGCCGGGGCGGGGTCGCCCCTGCCCCTGGCGGTTCTCCCGCCCGAGCCAGGCCGAAGGCGGGGGAAGCGGCCAGGGCTCGGGGAAGGGCAACGGGCGGGACGATGAGCGAGCACGAGCGAAACGCGGGATACGACGCGCCGAGCGCGCCGAGCGTGCAGGCCGCGGAGCACGACCCGCAGGACCGCACCGGCGCGCGTGCGATGTTCATCGAGCTGCGCGCGCTGCCGGAGGGCAGCCCGCAGTACGCGGAGCTGCGCAACCAGCTGGTCCGCATGCACCTGCCGCTCGTCGAGCACCTCGCGCGCCGCTTCCGCAACCGCGGTGAGCCGCTGGACGACCTCACCCAGGTCGCCACCATCGGCCTGATCAAGTCGGTCGACCGCTTCGACCCGGACCGCGGCGTCGAGTTCTCGACGTACGCGACCCCGACGGTCGTCGGCGAGATCAAGCGGCACTTCCGCGACAAGGGCTGGGCGGTCCGCGTCCCGCGCCGTCTCCAGGAGCTGCGACTGGCCCTGACGACGGCCACCGCGGAGCTCTCGCAGCAGCACGGCCGCTCGCCCACGGTCCACGAGCTCGCCGAGAAGCTGGCGATCTCGGAGGAGGAGGTCCTGGAGGGCCTGGAGTCGGCCAACGCCTACTCCACGCTGTCCCTGGACGTCCCGGACACCGACGACGAGTCCCCGGCGGTCGCGGACACCCTCGGCGCGGAGGACGAGGCCCTGGAGGGCGTCGAGTACCGCGAGTCCCTCAAGCCGCTGCTGGAGGACCTGCCGCCGCGCGAGAAGCGGATCCTGCTGCTGCGCTTCTTCGGCAACATGACCCAGTCGCAGATCGCGCAGGAGGTCGGCATCTCCCAGATGCACGTCTCCCGGCTGCTGGCCCGGACGCTGGCGCAGCTGCGGGAGAAGCTGCTGGTGGAGGAGTGACCGCCAGGGCCTGAACGGCGGATCGGGTCGGAGGAAACCGGCGGCACCCTGCAGCCCGGGTGAGCGGAGTCCGGTGAGTCCAGGCGCGAGGCGGAAGAGGGAGTCGGAGACGACGACAATGCCGCGGACGTGCGTGCCGGGCCCCCCGTCTCCGGCATGATCCGCCGGACGGGCCCTACGTGCGGTCGCCGCCCGTACCGCCGGGCCCCCGGATACCGAGGGCCCGGGTGGTCTCGGCGTTGACCAGCAGCACCAGGGACGCGACGGCGACGACCGCCAGGGCGATCCCGGCCGGGATCGCCACGCTGTCCGCCCGCAGCAGGTTGTAGGCCACCGGCAGCGCCATGATCTGCGTGATCACGGCCGGTCCGCGGCTCCAGCCGCGCCGGGCGAGCAGTCCGCGCGCGGCCAGCAGCGGCAGCAGCGCGAGGACGACCAGCGTGACGCCGCCGGTGACGGCGGACCGCCGGTCGTCCGGGGCGCCCGCGAAGCCCTCGACGAGCATCCAGACGCCTCCGACGACGAGCGCGAGCCCTTCCAGCGCGGTGAGCGCCGCGGCGTACGTCAGACGGCGCGGGCGGGGGCCGGTGGTCTCCGGGGCTGCGGGGGTCTGCTGACTGCTCACCCCTGAAGGGTAGCCGCCGGCGGGCGGCCTTCCGTGTCGAGGTTCACGTGCTGATCCTTACCGGATCCACACCTCGGCCTGTGCCCGGTACCACCCAGTAGGTACGCTGCAACCCATGCGTGCACTCCTCGTGGTCAACCCGGCGGCAACCACCACAAGCGCACGTACGCGCGACGTTCTGATCCATGCGCTCGCGAGCGAGATGAAACTCGAGGCGGTGACCACCCAGTACCGGGGGCACGCGCGTGATCTCGCCCGGCAGGCGGCGGAGAGCGACGACATCGACCTGGTCGTGGCCCTCGGCGGCGACGGCACGGTCAACGAGGTCGTCAACGGCCTGCTGCACTCCGGCCCCGACCCCGAGCGCCTGCCGCGCCTCGCCGTGGTCCCCGGCGGCTCCACCAACGTCTTCGCCCGCGCCCTGGGGCTGCCCAACGACGCGGTGGAGGCGACCGGCGCCCTGCTCGACGCCCTGCGCGACGGCAGCGAACGTTCGGTCGGCATGGGCATAGCGGCGGGCACGCCGGGTACCGAGGACGAGGCGGCGCCGGCCCGGTGGTTCACCTTCTGCGCCGGGCTCGGTTTCGACGCGGGCGTCGTCGGGCGGGTCGAGCAGCAGCGCGAGCGGGGAAAGAAGTCCACCCACTCTCTTTATCTGCGCCAGGTCGTCCGCCAATTCCTGCAGGAGCCGAATCGCCGTCACGGCACCATCACGCTGGAGCGGCCGGGCGAGGACCCGGTGACCGATCTTGTGCTGTCCATAGTCTGCAATACGGCTCCGTGGACCTATCTGGGCAATCGTCCGGTGTACGCGTCACCTAAGGCCTCGTTCGATACCGGGCTCGACGTACTCGGTCTCAGCCGCATGTCCACCGCCGCGGTTGCCCGGTATGCGACCCAGTTGCTCACTTCGTCCCCCGAGCGCGGACCCCACGGCAAGCACGCGGTGTCCCTGCACGACCTGGACCGCTTCACCTTGCATTCGAAGGTGCCTCTGCCGCTTCAGATGGACGGCGACCACCTCGGACTGCGTACGAGCGTGACGTTCACAGGCGTACGCCGTGCACTGCGTGTGATTGTGTGAGCGGAAGGGCCCAAAGTCCTTTCACTCGAACGTTTAGGCCAGGATCCACCCCATGGAAGTACGGCTGTGACCTAGTCGACACCGAGGAATCAAAAAAAACTTTCCGGAAGGGGTTGTATCCGCCGCTGAGGTTTGCGAGTCTCTACGTGGCGATCGGGACGGCCCGCAACACCGGCCTCAACAGATCACCGGAACCCCTCTCCAAAACACAGGACCACGCCGGGGAAGACTCGGCGGTAGGCCCTTCACTTGTTGAGGGATTCGTGAAAGCGTTCACATTCACAAGCAACTTGCACGTAATACCAAGGAGAGGTAGCAGCCATGGACTGGCGTCACAACGCCGTTTGCCGCGAGGAAGACCCCGAGCTCTTCTTCCCCATCGGCAACACCGGTCCTGCGCTGCTGCAGATCGAGGAAGCCAAGGCCGTCTGCCGTCGCTGCCCGGTTATCGAGCAGTGCCTGCAGTGGGCGCTCGAGTCCGGCCAGGACTCCGGCGTCTGGGGTGGTCTCAGCGAGGACGAGCGCCGCGCGATGAAGCGCCGCGCCGCCCGCAACCGGGCCCGTCAGGCCTCCGCCTGACATTCGCACCCCTGCTGACAGCCTGAGCTTGGCGGCGCGTGTGCCCTACGGGCGGTGATCCGTAGCGAGCCAGTACGCATCTCCCGCCCCCGAGCCGCAGCGCGCAGTACCTACGATGCGCAGCACTTGCTGGCAACGAGCATTCGCCCCGGACCGTGCGCGGTCCGGGGCTTCTTGCTGTCACTTGTGCGGGCGCACCGGGATGTCGAGTATCACCTGCGTCCCCCGCTCCGGCGCCGGGACCATGTCGAACGTGCCGCCCAACTCGCCTTCCACCAGGGTCCGTACGATCTGCAGACCCAGGTTTCCGGCGGTGTGCGGGTCGAAGCCCTCGGGCAGACCGACGCCGTCGTCCTGGACGGTGACCAGCAGGCGGGCTTCCCTGGTGGTGCCACCGCGGACCGCCGAGACCTCGACGGTGCCGGTGTCGCCCTCGCGGAAACCGTGCTCCAGGGCGTTCTGCAGGATCTCGGTGAGCACCATCGACAGGGGCGTCGCGACCTCGGCGTCCAGGATGCCGAAACGGCCGCTGCGCCGGCCGGTGACCTTGCCCGGCGAGATCTCCGCGACCATCGCCAGCACCCGGTCGGCGATCTCGTCGAACTCCACGCGCTCGTCCAGGTTCTGGGACAGCGTCTCGTGCACGATCGCGATGGAACCGACCCGGCGGACCGCCTCTTCGAGCGCTTCGCGGCCGCGTTCGGACTCGATGCGCCGGGCCTGCAGGCGCAACAGGGCGGCCACCGTCTGCAGGTTGTTCTTCACCCGGTGGTGGATCTCCCGGATGGTCGCGTCCTTGGTGATCAACTCGCGCTCGCGGCGCCGCAGTTCCGTGACGTCGCGGAGCAGCACGAGCGAACCGATGCGGGTGCCCTTCGGCTTGAGCGGGATCGCGCGGAACTGGATGACCCCGTCATGGGCCTCGATCTCGAACTCGCGGGGCGCCCATCCGCTGGCCACCTTCGCCAGCGCCTCGTCCACCGGGCCGCGCGTCGGGGCCAGTTCGGCGGTGGTCCTGCCCAGGTGATGGCCGACGAGGTCGGAGGCGAGCCCCATGCGGTGGTAGGCGGACAGCGCGTTCGGAGAGGCGTACTGGACGATGCCGTCCGCGTCGACGCGGATCAGGCCGTCGCCGACGCGCGGCGCCGCGTCCATGTCCATCTGCTGGTTCGCGAACGGGAAGGCGCCGGCCGCGATCATCTGCGCGAGGTCGGAGGCGCTCTGCAGGTAGGTCAGCTCCAGGCGGCTCGGGGTGCGCACGGTGAGCAGGTTGGTGTTGCGCGCGATGACGCCGAGGACGCGCCCCTCCCGTCGGACGGGTATCGACTCGACCCGGACGGGGACTTCCTCGCGCCACTCCGGATCGCCCTCGCGCACGATGCGGCCCTCGTCGAGCGCCGTGTCCAGCATGGGCCGGCGCCCACGCGGGACGAGGTGGCCGACCATGTCGTCCTGGTACGAGGTGGGGCCGGTGTTGGGCCGCATCTGGGCGACGGAGACGTATCGCGTGCCGTCGCGGGTGGGAACCCACAGGACCAGGTCGGCGAAGGAGAGGTCGGAGAGCAACTGCCACTCCGAGACCAGCAGGTGCAGCCACTCGAGGTCGGATTCGTCGAGGGCGGTGTGCTGGTGGACCAGTTCGTTCATGGAGGGCACGTGTGCGAGCGTACCTGGGGGTTTGTCCCACTCCGAAATGCGCGGCCTCCGGAGGAACACCCGCGGGCCGCGGCGCCTGGAGGGACCCTCAACCCTCCTGGCACCGCAGCCCGGAGCAATATCGGCCGTGGGGTGTGCGGTCCCGGTCGGCCGAATGTCGAGGATCCGGGGCAGTCAGGGCAGAGAGCTCCGGTTCCTCGGTCCCGCCCTCCTGTGCGGGGAAGGCGGAAGCCTGCGGTACTTCTTCGCACTGCTTCAATTGTGGACTAGACCACTGCGCGTGTCCATGAGTCGGAAGCCGTTCTTCGGTTCCGGCCCCAACTGTTCGGACGTCCTGGTATCCACCACGCAGCCTAACCCTTATGGGCTCATGTGCGGGGCCAGATGGTGAGGGCAATTTCCGCGAGTGCCGCCAGTTCCTCCCGGCTCGCGCCGTCGCGCGCCTGCTGGGACATGCCCTGGAGGACCGCGCCCGTGTGGCGGGCCAGCGCGCGGGCGTCGGTGCCGGCCGGCAGCTCCCCCGCGGCGATCCCGTCCCGGATCCGGTTCTCGAAGGCGGCGATGTCGGCGTTGCGCCGCTCGCGCAGGGACTCCTCGACCTCGGGACTGGTGCAGTTGGTGGCCGCGTGGATGACGAGGCAGCCGTGCGGGCGGCCGGGGGCGGTGTACTCCACGGCGGCTTCCCGCAGGATCCGCTCGACGGCCGCCCGGGCGGTGGGCTCCTCGGCCAGCGCCCGTTCCCCGAAGGAGCCGTAGCGCGTGCCGTAGACGCGCACGACCTCTTCGAACAGCGCCTGCTTGTCACCGAAGGCCGCGTACAGGCTGGGCGCGCCGATGCCCATCGCCCGGGTGAGGCCGGAGACGGAGGTCGCCTCGTAGCCGTGCTCCCAGAAGGCCATGACGGCCTTCTCCAGGGCGGTCTCGCGGTCGAACGAACGAGGGCGGCCGCGCCGCTTGGCCGCGGACCGGGTTTCCACGGCGCTCTCCACGGCCCCCTCCGGGCCACCTTCCGCAGCGCCGACCTGCGTCTTCATCTCCCCACTGACCACCATGGAGTGAATTGTATAGCGGATGCTAGAGAATTTTCGGCGGGCCGTTGTACGGTCATTTCTGTACCGGCCGCTAGACAATCACGAGGGGGTCGACATGAGCTGGAACGAAGGAGACTCTGCTAAATTGACTTCGAATGGTCTATACCACATGTGCTGTTACTCGAGCCCAGTTGAGTCCCTTCAGAGATCGGCAGGCCCAGCGTGGAAGTTGTCATCGTTCCGGACGCCAAAGCGGGTGGCGAGATCGTCGCCGAGGCCATGGCGCGACTCCTGCGGCGCAAGCCCGACGCGTTGCTCGGGGTGGCCACCGGGTCGACCCCGCTGCCGGTGTACGAGGCCCTGGCGGCCAAGGTCCGCTCCGGTGCCGTGGATGCCTCGCGCGCCCGGATCGCGCAGCTCGACGAGTACGTGGGGCTGCCGGCCGAGCATCCGGAGTCCTACCGTTCGGTGCTGCGACGTGAGGTGCTGGAGCCGCTCGGGATCCCGGCGGAAGCCTTCATGGGGCCGGACGGCACGGCCGAGGACGTACCCGAGGCGTGCGCGGTGTACGACAGGGCACTCGCCGAGGCCGGCGGGGTGGACCTGCAACTGCTCGGGATCGGGACCGACGGGCACATCGGGTTCAACGAGCCCTGTTCCTCGCTCGCCTCGCGCACCCGGATCAAGACGCTCACCGAGCAGACCCGCGTCGACAACGCACGTTTCTTCGGCGGCGACATCGAGCAGGTCCCGCACCACGTCATCACGCAGGGCATCGGGACGATCCTGCAGGCACGGCACCTGGTGCTGCTGGCGACCGGCGAGGGCAAGGCCGACGCGCTCGCCGCGACCGTCGAGGGACCGGTCGCGGCGGTGTGCCCCGCCTCCGCGATCCAGTTGCACCCGCATGCGACGGTCGTGGCCGACGAGGCCGCCGCGTCCAAGCTCAAGCTGGCCGGCTACTTCCGCCACACCTACGTCAACAAGCCGGATTGGCAGGGGCTCTAGGAGTTGTCGTCAAATGTCACGCCCACATCAGCAGGGCTGCGAGGGTGACGGCTGCTTGGTAGGACTCGGCGGT